>DAOMNR010000045.1:0-5396 GCA_035443865.1 Candidatus Saccharimonadota bacterium
CCAAAGTGATTTGTTGTCTGATAGATTTTTGATAATCACCAACCTCGAGTCAGAGAACAAGCTACTACCCATTAATAAATCAGGTAAACCAGCTAGTGTTAGTTCTTCCCCGTCGATAATTTCTGCAACAACGCTAGACCGGTCAATAATCGACTTGACCATTCGCTCTACTTCAAATGAATTATCCCCAACTATAAACTGAATCATATATTACTAGTATAAACTAAAGAACCTGACAGTGCGGACAAATATGGGTGCCCCTACCTGCTGCTTTAAACTTTATGATTTCTGCTCCACATCGCGGACACTCTAGGCCTTCACGCCTAAACACACGAGCAAAATCCATATAACTACCCTTCTTGCCTTCGGCGTTAACGTAATTTCGGTTGGTACTTCCACCCTTTTCGATCGCTAGATTCATTACTTCTCTTACCTCTTTGTACAATTTATCAAATTCAGATGACGTCAAGCTCCCAACCAATCTAAGAGGATGTATCTTGGCCCCCCAAAGTGACTCATCGGCATAAATATTACCAACACCAGCAATGACCGATTGATCTAGCAAAGCCGCTTTTATGCTAGTTTTAGCACGTCTTTTAAATCGTTCGGCAAATTGTTTTGCGCTGAAGTCTAATTCGAGTGGTTCGGGACCAGCCTTTTTCATAAAGTCTACATTAGGAACCTCAGCTGTCGGCAAAAGTTTCATCCAGCCAAACTTACGCTGGTCATTAAAATACAGGTTAGATTCATCTGTAAATTCAATCGTTACTCGGGTTGATTTGTCTGGCAAATCAGTGACCAGGCTGTCATTAGGATGCCCAGCCCCAAAGCGAACTTCGTTCGCAGCTATTGGAATTTGGCTACTAACAATTGGTAACTCGCCATTTTCCATATTCCAACTTCCACTCGCTACATTCTTATCTATAAAAACAAGTTGACCGGTCATTTTAAGGTGAATCATGAGACTGTAGTCGGTCGACAGATCAATTAGTAAAACCTTTGCCCTTCGCCTAACGTCCGTTACCCTCGCTGATTTCAGAAAAATGTTAACGTCGGCTGGCGCATTAGGAAAACTTTTTGGGTTATCGACCGATACAGATTTAACCTGCCGACCAATAATTAACTTTTGTAAACCACGCTTAACCGTCTCTACTTCTGGTAATTCTGGCATATGCTAACCGACCTACAGCTTAATTTTGTTAATCGTAGCTTTGGCATCCGGGATCTGTGACGTGAATAAATCAGTCAATTGACTGACGCTAGCGTCCAGTGAGCCACGAGAGCCCTTGCAAGTTGAAGTCCACAAGCTTTTAATTGATTTATCTGCCTTTAGAATTTGAAACTCATACACTTTACCTGTCGCACAAACACCACGAAGGTCATTTTGGCTACCAGATAGTTCTGTTCCATTCGACAAGTCTGCTTTATCTAGTGCATAAACAAACTGTTCGTATGCTGGAATATTATTACCAAGATTAATTGAATCGATTTGGTTATCAAGGTATCCGGTATAGGTTGTTAGATTACGTGCACTGGGTGAAACGGTAATCTGATATGAACGAAACGACTCATCAGCGACAATTGAGCCTCTAACTATCATTCGCACCGACCTATCGGCAGAGGTATCAAGTAGTGCCTCACGACTAATGTCTACGTTTGTTGGACCGCTGCTTGTGCCTTCAGAAAAGAAAATTACTCTTGCAAGTGACACTAGTGCCGCAATGGCAATCGCCGTAATAATTAATATCAATGCAATTGGAATTATTCGTGAAGATTTGTAACTAGCCATGCATTAACCTTAGTATTTTTAGTGGTTTGTGTCAATTAAGGTATGTAACAGGATCTAAATTGGTACCATTCCACACCAGAGCACTCTTTTTTAATATAAGCTCCACTGGAGCTTATATTAAAGCGTTCGGCTGAAATCCTCGGGTACGCCTCGGATTCCACAGTCTCTGGCTTAGGAATAGGACCAATTTAGTCTAGCGACACTTCGATTAAGTTACAATTCCCCCCAATTTTTACCGACGCTAACATCAACCTTTAACTTGATACCCAGCTGTGGCGCGATGTTCTCCATAGTTGTCTTTAGAATCTCACTTATTTTGTCAGAGTTTTCGGCTGGACACTCAACCAAGATGCTGTCGTGGATTTGTAGTATTTGCTCACCTAAACCTTCAATTTTCTTGGCAACCTCAATCATAGCTAGTTTCATTAAGTCTGCTTCAGTTCCCTGTATTGGCATATTGGCAGCAGCCCGTTCAGCTCCAGACCTAACCATAAAATTACTGCTAAGCACATCTGGTGTTGGGCGTCGTCGACCAAAATATGTCTCTACATAACCCTTGTTCTTGGCATCCTCAATTGTTTTATTGATATATGCCCGTACTGGAGCACGTAGCTCAAAATAATGATCAATAAATTTCTTGGACTCACCAAATGTCATACCAGTAGCGGCACTCAGACCATGTGGACTCATGCCGTATAGCACTCCAAAATTAATTACTTTGGCTGCGCGACGCTGAGCCTTGGTAACATCGTCCATCGGTATGCCGTACACATCACTAGCTGTCTTGATGTGAATATCAACATCACCGTTAAAATCGTTGATCATTTTCTTATCACCAGCTAGAACCGCTACTAAACGTAGCTCAAACTGTGAATAATCAGCGCTCACAAACACATTGTCGCCATCCGGAATAAACGCTTCACGAATCTTGCGACCCAGCTCTGTTCTAACAGGAATGTTTTGCAGATTTGGGTTAGTACTACTAAGCCGTCCCGTGCTAGCTACATCCTGATTAAAGGTCGTATGGAGTCGTCCGTTTTCGTCAACCATCTCGGGTAAAGTATCGACGTAGGTATTCTTTAATTTGGCTAGTTCTCGCGTTTGCTCAATCAATTCAATTATTGGATGTTGACCCCGCAACTTATCAAGTTCCTTTTGACCGGTGCTGTATCCAGTTTTGCCTTTTTTTATATTGGTGGTTGGTAGCTGCAACTTCGTGAACAAAACCTCTGATAACTGCGACGGACTGGCGATATTAAATTCATAGCCAACTAGGTCAAACATCTCCTTTTCAAGTTTTGCATGTTCATCGCCAAGTTCTTGGCTCATTTTCTTTAGTATGGCACTATCAATCTTGATGCCCCGATGCTCCATCATGAAAAGAATATACGTCAGCGGAAAATCAAAAGCTTTTGCGATGTGTTCAATTTTTGGCTCGTCTTTAAAACTCTCGACCTGTTCGTCGTAAACATGCCAAACGGCACCGATTAAAGTTAGAGCATCTTCTTCGTCTAGCGCTGCGCCAGCAAGTGTACTTAACGACCGATCACGCTGCAATGGGTTTATCAAAAAAGCAGCCTGATGAACGTCATAAACCCCGTCAAACTTCACAAAAACACCGTGACTGGCTAGCTGATGATATAAAATTTTACTATCATAGCTAATCACCGTCGCCATTTCAAAGACTCGCCAAACACTACGATCTAGGTCGGCTATTTTCGCACTGCAGGCAGTCTTTCTATCTACTGACAACCAAATTTCGTCGGCCTCTACGTGGACTACGACCGGTCCATCAATCGAAACTACTTCTGGCCACTTCGCTTTCTTGATAACAGGCAGAGCTGTTTGACCCGGCTGCTCGAACTCGCCTGAAGTATCGACGGTTTGCATGTGCTTTGGTAATCGTTTCACTAAAGAGTTGAATTCTAACTTTTTTAATATCTCAGCCACTTTGGCTAAATTGGTATCATTAACATCGGCTACATCCCAATCTAGCTTAACTGGTGCGTCAATCCAGATTCGACCAACTTCTTTGCTCATATATGCCTTGTCTTTGCCAGCAATTAACTTTTTAGCAACCGTTGGCTTAATAGAGTCGATATTCTCATAAATACCATCTAGGGTACCAAAGTCCTGTAATAACTGCGTAGCGGTTTTTTCGCCAATTCCAGGAACGCCCGGTAAGTTATCGGAGGAATCGCCTTTAAGTGACTTTAGATCCAAAAATTGTTCGACTTTGATGCCATATTTATCCTCAAAATAACCAACGTCAAATTCTTCTAGGTTTGAAAGTCCGTTTTTGAGTGCGTAAACTTTCGTCAGTGGACCGACTAATTGCAAAGCATCCAAATCACTAGTTAGCAAATAGGTTTCGATTCCTTTTTTGGTTGCCTCGTCGGCAAACGCCCCCATAATATCATCGGCTTCATAATCATCTAGCTCATATAGCGGCCAACCAAATGCATCGAGTAGTTCGTATAGAATCGGAATCTGGGCATAAAAGTCATCTGGTGCCTTTTTGCGACCGGCTTTATATTCTGGATATATTTCACGTCGTTTACGAATATTGGTACCCTTTTTGTCCCATGCGACGGCCACATAATCAGGTTCGAGTTTTTTGATAAGCTCAATCGCTAGACTTGCAAATCCAAACACGCCCCCAGTCGGAGTGCCATCAGGCAGCGAGAGATTCGGCATAGCGTAATACCCACGATAAAACACAGACTTGCCATCGATAATCGCTAAACTCTTCATATACTAAGTATACATCAGATAGAGGTTTGATTTACTTTGGCGATAGCTTTATTTTATCTGATCGTTTATCGCTCAGGTGAAATTCCGTTGCCACTAGCTATGGCTCCGATTTTAGTCCTAAAGTTTCGTCGTTCTCGCTCGCTCAAGCCACCCCATACACCAAACCTTTCGTCATTTGCGAGTGCATACTCCAGACACTGAGCGCGAACCTCACAACCAGCGCAAATTTTCTTGGCATCCCTAACTGAACTGCCTTTTTCTGGGAAAAATGTCTCGGGATCCGTCTGCGCACATAAGGCGTCTTTCTGCCATTTCAGCTCTTCTTCGGGTTCACTTCCTAATGCCCTAAGTTTAGTTGGGTCCATTATGCCAACATTTAGACTTTGTATATAATCATTTGGACCATCAAACCACCGTCCCTCGCTATCTTTTATCATAAAAACCCCTTTGTAGTTAAACCAATAATAGATAAGTTAGATGTCAAAATCAAGCACAAGCGTTACAACTGTTATAATAAAGTAATGACATTAGATCGAAACGTAAAAATTATTGCTTTTGTTGGCCTGGCTGGAAGCGGCAAGAGTGCAGCGGCTGAATATCTGGCAAGTAAAGACTATCCGAAAGTGTATTTTGGCGGAGTTATGTATGAATTAATGAAGCAAGCCGGAATTGAACAAGGCGAAGAAAACGAGCGAAAATTCCGAGTAGAAATAAGGAAAGAAATTGGCGCTGACTTTGCTGTCAAAGAAATCATCAAACAGATTCATGGTTTAGTCGGCGCAGGTCAAAAACGCATCATTGCTGACGGGCTTTATTCTTGGGATGAATACAAAATTATGAAACGAGAATTCCC
>DAOMNR010000046.1:0-5148 GCA_035443865.1 Candidatus Saccharimonadota bacterium
CTTGGCTTTCAAGTAATTCAACAACCATTTTTGTGGTTGTTGTCTTGCCGTTGGTACCGCTAATAACTACTACGCCATGAGGTAGGCTAGAGAGCGTACGTTTAATGAAGCTAGGGTCGATTCGCTCCACAAATAGACCCGGTAGGGCAGAGCCGCCTCCGCGCATCTGAGCAGCCTTGCGGACGGCTTTACCCAAAATCGTAACAAGAGGTTTTGACATATGAATAGTATAACATTCTATTGGCTTCTTTCGTCTCGTCAATGCTATAAAGATAGGATCTTTGAAGCATTGAGTCGCCTCAGAACTGAAAACGAGTTTTCGCTTCTTTCGCCTCGTCAATGCTATAATTACAGTATGTTTTTGGTGGGAATATTGGGTTGGTGGTACGGAGGCGGATGGACCAGCCGTTTACAGATGATAGTGAACCGTCTGAAGGCGACCGCCGATTTCTTTTCGATTGGATTAATGTTTAAAACGCTGTTTGCTCCGTTTAGGCAAATATCAGCAGGTAGAATCAGTGGGTCGGTGGCCGATCAGATGCGTGCGTTTGCCGATCGGACTGTTTCTCGGGTAGTTGGTGCGATCGCAAGAATGTGTATGATTATTGCCGGTGTGATTGTTTTGTCGATTCAAAGTTTGTTTGGGCTAATTATTATGTTGTTCTGGCCACTAATTCCATTATTCCCAATAGTTGGTTTGATTGCGATGGTGATTGGATGGGTGCCGACATGGCAGAGCTAAACTTTAATTATCGAAGTTATCGGGCTGACAAAGCTCGAATTGGGGTGGCTATTGGTCGAGTTTGGCTAAACCTACTTACGCCCGCTGTGGCTTTGCTAATAATTGCCGGTATTGCGCTAATAATTATCGAGATGCCAGTCGGTTGGGCGTTATTGGGGCTGGCGGCAGTTCCGGCTATGATTTATGAATGGTACAAAGGTGAATTATACCATTTGGCAGTGACCGAAAAGCCCAAAACGATTGACGATATGTTGTCTGGCGAGATTTTGGGTAGATTACCTAGGAATCCATCTCCGTTTGACGTTGCTATGATTGTTGGCCAGATACCTGGTGGTCAGTTTTTCGGGGCTAGGTTTGGACTTAGCGCTCGGTTTTTGCAGGAACTTTTATCAAAAGATAGTGCAGATATGCAAGCCGTTTGGGCCAAAGCGTGGGAAATAAGAAAACAGACAAATAGCCATAATATATCTGCTGCCGTACTGATCGTGGCTTTGATACAGAGTATTCCTGGGTACGAAAGTTTAATAAATCGCCTGCAACTAGATAGTCAGGATTTGCTAGCTGGTGTGTATTGGTATAATCATCTGCGCAAACTTATTGAAGCAAGTCGAACTCCAACTAGAACGGGTGGAATCGCACGCGACTGGTCGTTTGGATGGACACCGCTACTTAGTCGGTTCGGGCAAAATATCAGTCAACAAATCGGTAAGGGCTCGTCAGTGCAGCTGGTGGCTCACGATGAATCTTTGGGGCAGTTGATTGCGACATTTAGCAAGGGTGGACGACAAAATGCAGTACTAGTTGGCACACCGGGTGTTGGTAAAACTCAAATTATTCATGCTTTCGCCAAGAAACTGATGGACGCTAATGCAGATGTGCCTGATAATTTACGATTTAGGCAGGTCTTTATGCTAGACGCATCAGCCTTAATTCCGGCTGCGCCTGGACGGGGTGAACTAGAGGATCTACTGATGCGCATCTTGAGCGAAGCATTCACTGCCAAAAACATTATCATTTGTCTAGATAACGCACAGTTATTTTTCGAAGAAGGAGTGGGGTCGGTTGACATATCGAACTTACTTTTACCTATCTTAGAGGCAGGACGTCTGCGTATGGTCTTGACCATGGATGAACAGCGCTTTCTTCAAATTAGCCAGCGTAACCCAGCTATTTCGAATGTCTTTAATAGAATCAACATTGCACCAGCCACTAAACCTGAAACGATTAAGGTCATGCAAGAACAATCGATTTATATCGAACTTAGCCACCAAGTGACGTATATGTACCAAGCGCTAGAAGAAGCTTATCGTCTGAGTGAACGATATGTTTATGAACTGGCTATGCCAGGTCGGGCGCTTCGACTACTGGAAACGGCAGCCGACTATTCCGAAGACGGTTTAGTAACGGCAGAATCAGTTAGACAAGCGATAGAAAAAACTACTGATGTCAAGGTGGGTGTAGCGACAGGTGATGATGAACGCGAAAAGTTATTGAATCTTGAAAATCTGATTCATGAACGTATGATTAATCAAACTAGGGCGGTTGGTGTGGTTAGCGATGCACTACGGCGCGCCAGGGCGGGTGTTCGCAACCAAGACCGACCAATCGGCACATTTTTATTTCTGGGCCCTACAGGCGTCGGCAAGACCGAACTCGCTAAGGCATTAGCTGAAATATATTTCGGTGGTGAAAATAAAATTATCCGTTTAGATATGAATGAATTTGTTAGTAATGACGACGTCATGCGTCTAATTGCTGACGGTGCGGATGATGCCAATAGCTTGACTGCCCAGGTGATGAAACAACCGTTTAGTGTGATCTTGCTTGATGAGATTGAAAAAGCTCATCCGAATGTTTTGACAACTTTGTTACAGCTACTAGATGAAGGAGTCTTGCGAGACGTTAGGAACCGTGAAGTCAGTTTTCGCGATGCGATTATTATCGGCACCAGTAACGCCGGGGCCGATAGAATTCGTGAGTATATTGACCGAGGATACGATATCGAGCAGTTTGAAAAACAATTCGTTGATGAACTGATTGACAGCGGTCAATTTAAATCAGAGTTTTTGAATCGGTTTGATGATATTGTGATGTTTAGGCCCCTTAATCACGCCGAGTTATTACAAGTAGTTGACTTGATATTAGTCGGAGTTAACAAAACGCTGTCGCTACAAAAGGTGAGCGTAAACGTTGCTCAGGATGCCAAAGAATATTTGGTCGGTGCTGGTTATGACCCACGGCTAGGCGCCAGACCAATGCGCCGAGTTGTTCAACGAGCAGTTGAAAACACTGTCGCAAAACAAATGCTATCTGGCCAGGTAGAACCAGGTAGTGTAATCGAGATTAATTTAGAACAAGTTCAGGCTATCGTTGACAGCAAATTCAAAGCCGACGAAATTGGTGGTGAAGTGGTCGAGACAAGAGACAATTAGACTGTTATTTGGATCTTGTTTAGTTCGTGTTTTAGTTGTTCGGCTGACGTGAATTGAATTGATTTTATACCTAGTTTTTCGGCGGCATCGGTATTAGTTGACGAGTCGTCGATAAAAATCACCTCATCAGGTTTAACAGCTAATTTATTTAATGTATATTCGAATATTTCAGGATTTGGTTTTACCATTCCGATTTCACCTGAAACAATGATTTCATCAAAATATTGACGCAGATTATTATCATCAATTATGCCATTTATTGAATCAGCAGGGGAGTTAGATAGCATGGCAATTTTGTAATGTTGTTTTAGTTTATTAACAATCGTAATGACATCAGAGTCGATACGTACGTTTGCATGCATTTCACTTTGCGTGACGTTTCTTTTGGTGAGTTTGCTGATTAATTTAAGAAATTGGTTACTGTTTATTTTACCTAGATCGGATTGACGTGAAGCCTCAAAATATCCACCTTCGCGCGGGATGTGATTGGTATTCAACCATGTCTGATAGGAGTCCGTTCTAATAACGCCAAAGAAATCAAATATTATCGCCTTAATCATAGATCAACTATATCAGATAGTAATACGCATATGAGTAATACTTGCGTTACCGTATGCGTGAAATTCGTGGTTTTTATTAAGGATGTCGTGAACTCGGTTGATAGTTCCGCCATGGGTAACTATTAAAATATTTTTATATTGAAGATTCTTGAGCGATTCAATAAACTCGTTGACTCGTGCAGTGAAATCATTCAAGGTTTCGGCATTAGGAATCGAGACACTGTCTTTGGATGCCCAAAAGACCTCCCAGCCATGTTTATTACTTTGCGTGCCTTGAGCGTCGCCGAAGTTTCTTTCACGAAGTCGTGCATCCTCAAAGTAGGGGATGTCTGGGTATTTTTTACGAAATGCATTTGCGGTATGCGTGCTTCTTTGGAGGTCCGAGGAAAAGATTGCATCGATTGGTTTGTTAAAAGATTCTGCGGCCGCCAGCGCCTGTGCTTTTCCGTTGGCGTTCAGCTTGGTATCCATCCAACCCTGAACTATCCCGTCTGTATTTTCTTGTGTCTCGCCGTGTCGTACTAAGTATAGGTCCATGCATCAATCATAACAGATAGTAGAAGCCCCACGTTATAAACGCGGAGCATTCTGCTCGACACGATTTACCGTGGGGTAAGAAAGACTAGGAAGCGTTTGGGTTGTCGTCTGACGTGCCAAATTTGGATGCGCTCTTCGCCTTTCGGGCAAAAGCTGCAAGGAAACGCTACCATCTTTTTTCTGTGAAGTTTACTGAGCGTTCTTGCCTGGAGCTTTGCTGCCTTCTCAGTTAGCTGGTCCAGGCCATCACATGAATTCGCTTTGGTTATCTTGGATTGCCGAACTGTTTTTTGTCGCGGCTTCGTCTGGATAGGCGCCACATGAATCACCACCTTCTTTGTTGTGTGAGTTCAGTAGTTTATTTATATAACAAAACACTGTGTTTCACAACACATGAGCCACTTTATTTAATAAATTAAACAGGATAGGTTGGTAATTTTTGTATAGACGGTTATTTATCTGTTGATTTAGGAAATAGACTAGAAAAGTAATAAATAGAGCTGAGAGCGCTTTCGGTTGTTTCGCCTTCAATTGGTGCCCAATCAATATTTTCCGAATCTCCGGGGTGTGCCGCGCTTATTTTCGTAAGATCAAACCCAACAATCGTTGGATATTTTTCTGGCAAATAACCTTTATAGATGTACGTAAAGGGCGAATACTTTGCCTCGCCAATAACATCTCTCCAGTGTGCAATTCCGGTGGCGTTAAAGTGCCTGTTAAGACGAGATGGGTTCGCAGCTGAATTTAA
This sequence comes from Candidatus Saccharimonadota bacterium, assembly GCA_035443865.1. Lineage (GTDB taxonomy): Bacteria > Patescibacteriota > Saccharimonadia > Saccharimonadales > Saccharimonadaceae > UBA1547. Next base: position 5,020 of record DAOMNR010000046.1, read on the forward strand.
TTGGCTAAAAAGTGTCCTATTTTTTATTAGGCTAATGCCATTTATTCCAGCCCAAACCTGGTTTTCTATGACCAAATCTTCGGATTTTTGATGTTCTATCAGAGATTTAAAAATTGCGAACCTACCTAT
>DAOMNR010000047.1:0-4954 GCA_035443865.1 Candidatus Saccharimonadota bacterium
GTATTTACATATGCATCGTCGCAATTCAAAAAAATGGGTATCTATACGTCTGGCGCTAACCTACACTGGCATGACGTTTCTGGTGTTTTCGGTGGTTACGATAGTTGTACTATTTATGTTAGGTTTTAGGTTTGATTTGGGAAATGGCCAGATCGAACAGGGAGCCTTGGTGCAATTCGGCTCTACTCCGTCAGGTGCGGCTGTAGCAATAGATGGTCTAGCATTAAACGCTAGGACACCTGCGAAGGCTACGATCAAAGCCGGCAGTCATGAGTTTTCTATTTGGCGAGATGGCTATGACACCTGGCAAAAAACCGTTGATGTTAAACCTGGAGCTTTGACTTGGTTGAACTATGCCCTCTTGGTGCCTAAAAAGCTTGACGTTGAGCCTGTGATTAATTACGAAAACATTGTAAGTTCACTAGCCTCGCCAGAGGGTCGGAGTATTTTGGTTCAGACCAATTCTGCCGTTCCGTCGTTTAGCTTGGTCGATATTACGTCCGATAAAGTCGTTTCAGTAGATTTAACAATCGACAGTACTATTTATTCGGCTGGCACAAGTAACGTTTTTACACCCGTAAAGTGGGATGACGGTGGGCGTTATGTCTTGATTAAACACGACTTTGACGGCAAAACAGAGTGGCTGGTTATGGACACGCAGGCTATAGCAGCGAGTAAAAATATTACTCGATTGTTTGATTTTACAATTACAGACATTGAATTTTCGGGAACTAGCGGTAATGAATATTATGTTCTAGGTAGTAAGGATGTCCGTAAATTAGATTTAGCGGCGGGCACTATCTCGAGGCCATTAATTAGTGACGTGAACGAGTTTAGCGTCTATACGTCAAACATTATAACTTATGTTGCGAATGATAAACAAAAACCAAATGAACGAGTCGTTGGATTGTACCGCGAGGGTGACGACGCCCCACATGTACTAAAGGTGTTAGATGGTCAGTCGAGTGTCAAGCTTCATGTCGCTACCTCAAAGTATTTTAACGAGAATTACATTGCTATATCGGAAGGTTCGAATGTAACTATTTATAACGGTAGCTATCCAACTACAGCCAGTGATGACGTGACGGGACTAAAGGTTTTTGCCGAATTTACGGTTAGTCGAGATGTAGATATATTACAATTCAGCCCAACTGGGCAATATGTCTTTGTTCAAAACGGCAGTAATTTCGCAAGTTACGACATGGAATACCAAGTCTATGCTGCTTCAAAAATTAATGGTAATGGCTCGGCACGACAATTAAAGTGGTTGGATGATAACTACATTTGGTCAGATCTAGATGGTAAATTAACGATTCGTGAATTTGATGGTGCGAATGTTCATACAATAAATACAGTGCTTGCGGGACAAGACGTAACCTTGACGCATAATGGTCGCTGGCTGTATAGCTTTGCAAAGACAGACGCTGGGGTTAGTCTGCAGCGAGTGAGAATGATACTGCCATAATCTCTGGTACCGCGAGCCGGACTTGAACCGGCACGTCCATTACGGACACAAAATTTTGAGTCTTGCGTGTCTACCAATTCCACCATCGCGGCGTACTGAGAGATTAACCACCATAACCACCACGTAGCGGTTACCACCAATGTATTGTACAATAGAAACTAGTAGGAATCTATAGATATGAGCCCAGACGAACCGAGTAGCGACCAGAGTGGGGTGCCGCTGTCACCACAGCCGGTTCAACCCACGACACAAGTTAGTGATGCTTCGCGAGAAGCCGCCGCTCAAATAGTCCGAAACCAAATTAATAATTTATATGACGGTAACTCAAAGAACCCCCAGGCTGCTCAGGGTGCTGACCAATATGCTCAGACGAGCCCTTATGACCGAACAGCCTCCACTCACCCACAACCTCAGATTGAAGATTGGAAACAATATCATAGCGCTTGGCAAAATTATTATCAAAAATACTACGAAGGTTATTACGCACAGAGCCTTAGGCAAACTAGAAGTTCGTTAGGACAACAAAATGCCCCTAGTGCTTCAGGTGGCTATTTTGCTAACCAACCAGTGGAAGAAGAGACGTCGATGACACCCGATGAAGCTGTCTTTGATTTAAGGCAGAAATTATTAGGAAAAGTAAGAGATTCAGCCAAAAAGGTCCGAAAAAGTCGTCATTTTGTTCCGATTGCGGCTGCAGTAATTGTTGTCTTAATGTTCGCATTCTTGCAGTATAACCGCGTTATTATATCGAACGTTATGGCCTATGTTAGTCCCGGCAATATTGATCCACAAAATATCGTTATTGATCCTAGCACAGATGTCGTGGTTGGTCCCGACCCGATGTTAATTATTCCAAAGATTAATGTCGACGTGCCTGTAGTATATGATGTCGGTAGTGATTATGACTCGCAAATGGCGGCGATGGTAAATGGTGTGGCGCACTTTTCGATTCCTGGTGCTAGTAGTGTGCCCGGACAGGTCGGAAACACGGTTCTATCAGGACACAGCAGTAATGACCTGCTAGACCCGGGTGATTATAAATTTATTTTCGCACAGCTCGATAAGTTAAATGTGGGCGACACCATTTACGCCAACTACAAGAGCAAGCGTTACACGTATACGGTAACCAAGAAAGAGGTCGTTAAACCAACCGATGTTAATAAGTTAGTGTATAAAACTGACAAACCTGTACTTACGTTAATTACCTGTACGCCACTAGGTACATCAACCAATAGATTACTGGTTACTGCAGAGCAAGTTAGTCCCGACCCTGACGCGGCGGTTAAAGCTCCAGCTGATTCAGGTGAACCAGCCCAAGCCACCATACCTGGTAATTCTCCTACTTTCTTTGAACGAATTTTTGGTGGCGGACAATAAAGTTTTCAGTTCACAGTTTTCAGTTTTCAAATAATTTTCAATTCACAGTTTTCAAATAATAGTTCGATTGAAATGTAATTATTCGTTCGAGACTAGACTGGCTGTGATGGCTTGCAGAGTTTTGTCAGGGCTCCATATACCGTAAACCGCAGCCCGAGTGGCCGTGACGCCGCGCCAAATTTGCATTGGGTCACTCCACGGGGTAGATGTGACATTGCTCTCAGTCGCGACTACCATGGTGTCCTGATGCAAGACTGCGATGCTAATTGGGTAAGAAACCGTGAATTTATGAACAGCTTCGATTAGGCTAGTTAGTTGCATGCTAAAAGTTAAAACTTTGGGGTAATAGACAGCTTGAAACAGTTTTTGGAGCTGAGCGAACGACACCACCAGTAGCGTATCTGGGCGCTCTACTACGCTAGCACTAGCGTTTTTAATTAGATCAATAGCGTCACGGGTAATTACTAGCGGGCCCTCATATTGATTAATAAAATCTTCATATAAAATGGCAGTTTCGCTATTACGACCGGCGTCTCCAATTAACAAAATACTCGTTGCCCAATCGGCTACGGCTAACATTTCAGTTAAGGCGTCGCGTGACAGGCCGCCTGAGGGGTTTGTGGCTGCGAAGATTGCATCGGTCATGATTGGTGGAATCGACTTTTTTAGTGCGTCAGGTAGTAGTACCTTGACTTCGCCCGCACCAGTATTAAGGGCTGTACTATAGGCTTCAGCTACCCCTGCAAAACCTAGTTTATTGCCGCCTATTATGCCTAATTTACCGCGTTTTGAGCGTTGTTCGGGTTTAGACCACTCGATATCAGGATATAACGGTTTGTCGGCGGTTTGCTTGCTCCAATATGGATATTCATTCATTTTGAAGACTTGGCTATATTTTAATTTCTATACTTACAGGACAGTGGTCGGAGCCCATGACGTCAGGATGAATTTGGGCGTCAATGACTTTATCTGCGATAGATTTGCTGGCTAGCCAGTAATCGATGCGCCAACCGACGTTTCGCGCCCGAGCATTAGCCCAGTGGGTCCACCAACTGTAGGCTTCGGTTTTATCGGGGTATTTGGCGCGAAAAGTGTCAACAAAGCCAGCTGCCTCGAATTTATCAAAACCCTCACGTTCTTCGTCAGTAAACCCGTGTTTACCAACGTTTGGGCCAGGATTAGCTAGGTCAATTTCGTTATGCGCAACGTTTAGATCGCCACAGAACAAAACGGGTTTGGACTTTTCGAGATGTTTAAGATGTTCCAAAAAGGCTGGGTCCCACTGTTCGTGCCGCAATCTTAGTCGTGACAAGTCGCCTTTGCTATTGGGCGTATAGACCGTTACGACCCAAAACTTATCAAATTCGGCCGAGATTACTCTACCCTCTTTGGTTGGATCACCATAGCTGTCGCCAGCAAGCTTGTATTTTTTGGCGATGTCATCTGCGAAACCGTTAATAACACTAATTGGCTTAGTCTTACTGAAAATCGCCGTACCAGAATACCCGGCTTTATCGGCGCTATTCCAATATTCGTGATAATCAGGCAGGTCAATTTCGGCTTGGCCCTGTTTGGCTTTGGTCTCTTGTAAACATAGAACGTCAGGCTGATGTTCAGCCATGAAGGCCTGAAAGTTACCCTTATTGATAACCGCCCTGATGCCATTTACGTTCCACGAATAAAGTTTCATTGTCTATATTGTACCACTCACGCATTAGTTAATTACTAGAGTGTTTGAGTTCGAGTTTTGTAATTCGTTGGTCTTGTTTGTTAATTTGTGCGGTCGTGTCAGTTAAAGCCGTACGGATAAGCTGCACGTCGCCTTGGAGAGATTCTAAATCTGACTGTCGAGCAAGTGTTTTTATTTGATCACGTGTATCTTGCACAACTTCAAAAACAGCATCCATTTTACTGTTTATGTCTTCTAACAACACATCGGTGTAGTTATTATCGTCGTTCATAAGGTATATTATAGCACCACCGATAAACTTAGAACAAGTTTAATTTAGAATTTTCCACTAGCGTCACGTTCTTGATCTCGGCGTTTGAGCGTTTCGCGCTTGTCATAAGTTTTCTTACCCTTACCTAGTGCTATGACGAGTTTAATATGTC
>DAOMNR010000048.1:0-4951 GCA_035443865.1 Candidatus Saccharimonadota bacterium
GTATCCGTCATGTCGGTGCGCAAACTGCGATTGATTTAGTTAATCATTTTCATTCGCTACCTGCTATCCAAAGTGCCTCTTTGGAAATGTTGCAACAGGTTGAAGGTGTAGGTAAAGTTGTCGCCGAGAGTGTTTTAGCTTGGTTTGCCGATTCGGATAATGAAGCGTTACTGGAAAAGTTTGACGAAGTTGGTGTTAAACCGCACTTCCAGAAAAAATCTGGCAAGTTGAACGGAAAAAGCTTCGTCGTAACTGGTACGTTAGAATCAATGTCGCGCGACCAAGCAGCTGACCGTATCCGTGCTCTTGGAGGAACTTTCCAAACCTCCATAGCGAAAGACACGACTTACTTAGTAACTGGCGGAAAAGTCGGTGGTAGTAAACTTAAAAAGGCGACCGAATATGGCACAAAAATTATAACCGAAGCCGAATTAGTTGAACTCATGGATATTGTGAATGGATGATAGGTTAAGAGTTCCTAAACTAGAACTAGGGATTTACGAACATTATAAAGGTAATCGATATAAGGTCGTTGGTGTAGGTATCGACACCGAAACTGAACAGCCCGTTGTTATCTATCAACCAATATATAGTAGTGACGTTTCGTTCTGGGTGCGACCATATGATATGTTCGTGGGTACAGTCGATGTTGGCGGAAATATGATCCCGAGATTCAAAAAAATTGTCGATTATGAACGATAGGTTTAGTATAGACATATGACACAAACGCTAAGTATAGAGGGTCGTAGGGTATCAGTCAGTATTAATAAATCGCCAATTTTAAATGATTTAAATTTTGGCGTGAGGCCGGGAACGATTACTGGACTGATTGGCCCAAGTGGGTCTGGCAAGACTACGTTGATGCGGACTATTGTTGGCGTACAGAGATTTAGCGGTGGAACACTAAGCGTGCTTGGTCTAGCAGCTGGCGATAAGCGTTTGCGACATAAAATTGGTTATGTTACTCAGGGTGCTGCAGTTTATGATGATTTGACGGTGTTTCAAAATTTAAAATATTTCGCGGTGTTAACGAAATCTAATAAAATTCAAGTTGAAGAGGTTATCGCAAAGGTTCAACTGCAAAAACAGCGCAATCAGATCGTCAGTAGTTTATCTGGAGGACAGCGGGCACGTGTTTCACTGGCAATAGCGCTACTTGGCGATCCTGATTTATTGGTGCTAGACGAACCAACTGTTGGACTAGACCCAATTTTGCGCCAAGAGTTGTGGGACTTGTTCGATAAATTAGCTGCGGCCGGCAAGAGCCTGTTGGTATCAAGTCACGTTATGGATGAAGCCGATAGGTGTGACGAGCTATTGTTACTTCGGGATGGCAGATTATTATGGAATGATTCGCGCGATCAGTTGCTGCGCGCTACTAGGACAAATTCGGTGGGTGAGGCATTTGTAAAGGCTATATTAGCGAAAGGCAGAGTGTAGTGTTTCATATCAGAATGACATTCGCTACTGCTGGGCGTATATTACGCCAATTGTCGCATGATTCCCGGACTATTGCGCTGATTTTTATCGTGCCGGCCGCTTTGATGGCGTTGTTCCGTTGGCTTTATGATGGTAATATCGAAATTTTTAATCATATTGCACCGGCGCTACTTGGAATTTTCCCATTCATTATTATGTTTATCATCGCATCTATTACGACACTGCGTGAACGTAGGGATGGCACAATGGAGCGTTTAATGGTATCACCGATTGGTAAATTGGACCTTGTCTTAGGGTATATGATAGCCTTTGGACTGCTTGCGATTATCCAGGCATTAATAGTTAGCACACTGGTTTTATATGGATTTAATTTGGATGTTAGCGGCCCGCAGTGGTTTTTGATTGTTATGGCACTAGTTGACGCTTTGCTTGGTACGGCGCTTGGTTTGTTTGTTAGTGCATTTGCTAAAACTGAATTTCAGGCAGTTCAGTTTATGCCAGCCTTTATATTTCCACAGATTATTATTGGCGGGTTACTGATGCCATTATCACAGATGCCACAAATACTCGAAACGATTGCATATTACCTACCGTTAACTTATGCAATTGATGCGTTGAATATAGTTGTTACGAATGTTGATTTGCCGGTTGAGGCCTGGCGTGATTTGTTAGTTGTTCTGGGTTGTGTAGTTCTTTTTGTTCTACTCGGTGCATTAACTTTACGGCGAAGAAAATAATTATGAAATTATTTACGCGTCGTTCCAAAAAGATACTTATTGGAGCAACTGGTGGGTTAGTGGTGTTGGTTGGGTTGGTGTTGGTGCCGTATCCAGGTCCGGGATGGCTGGTGGTGTTCGCGGGGCTTGCGATATTAGCGACCGAGTTTGATTTTGCACGTAAGTGGCTAGAATACGGACGTGACAAGTACGACAAATGGGGAAAGTGGTTACTAGCGCAGAATAGCTTAGTGCAAATTGCGGTGTTGATGTTCGTAGCGGCAGTTACGATTACGACGATTTGGTTAATGAACGGCTTTGGTATATTGGATAATATCTTGCACACTAACTTAAATTGGGTGCATTCTCCATTTGATGGGTAATAGATTATAGTAGCGTTTCTGTTAAATTTTACTTATAGTACATAACATGGCTAAAAATAAGAAACGCAAACTTACCACACGAGAGTATATATTTGCGATATTTGGCGTGGCTAGAATTACTTATAAATCAGCTCCATTCGCTGTTTTTATACAGTTTATTGGATCGCTCATCACGGCTATTCTACCGATTATAACTACTTTCTTTGCAGCGCTTACAACTACTGAGCTAGCGGAAGCCTATGCCGGAAACACGAACGCAGGAGAACAAGCGATTATTTATGTAATCATAACTGCGGCACTAGGTGTGTTTATGACGGTCTGGAGAAGTATTGAAAACTATATAACAGAGTTAACACGGTATCGTATTGAGTCAGCCGTTAGTGATCGAATGTACGAACACTTTTTGCAATTAGATTTTTGGCGCTACGACGACAAAAAAACCGCCGACTTATATGATCGTTCTATGAGGTTTGCTAACTTTTTCCCTTATATTTTTACAAGATTAGCAGACATGCTGACGCAATTTGTAACAATGATAGCCGGAATCGCGGCACTTGTTATTGTTAGTTGGTGGTTGGGATTAATAGTGATTGTGGCGGTTATACCAGGTATTGTTATCCAGTTTAAATTAACTCGCGCTTCGACCAAACACTGGTCTGAAAACATTGAAACTCGTCGAGCTAAATCGATGATCGAGTGGGATTTGATGACGCCAAGCAACATTGCAGAACTTAGGCTTTACGGTATCATCAGACGTCTACTTGATTTACGACTTACGCTTCGTGACAAAGATGAAAAACAAAGAATTGAGTTTGAAAGAAAGTACATTGCCAAGCGTTTGATGGCTGATGTTTTAGAGGCAGGAGCTGAAGTTACGGCTTTGCTATGGGTAGTAATTCAAATTATAGGACGGTCTCAACCGATTGGTCAGTTTATCTATGTTCAGCAAATTGTATCACGTGCGCTTGGTGGCGCTAACGGCTTTGTGTCGTCAATTAGTTCACTAGATGAAGATATTGCTAACTTATTTGATTATCAAGAATTTATGGCTCTGCCCGTGCACAAAGGCGGAGAACACCAGCTTACTGGTGCGCCGGATGTAATAGATATTTCACACGTCTCATTCCATTACCCACAAACGAACAAAAATGTCCTACACGACATTGCGCTGACAATCAAAAAAGGTCAGCGAGTTGCTATCGTCGGTGAGAACGGTGCTGGTAAATCGACCTTAATCAAAATAATAACTGGACTTTATTCTCCGACAAAGGGAGATGTGCTACTTGATGGGAAAAGTATAAAAGACTATCGGGTTGAGTCATGGCATAAACACTTGGGCGTATTGCAGCAAAACTACTTGGCGTATGGATTTGCAACAGCCAGGGATAATATATTTTACGGCGATGTGAGTGCGCCATTTGATCAAAAGAGGTTTGACGCTGCCATAGACCTGGCGGAGGCTAGGGAGTTTCTAAACAAACTTCCTAAAAAGATGGACTCTTTTGTTAATGTTTGGATGGAAGATGATCAGGGTAATAGCGGCATCCAATTGTCTGGCGGACAATGGCAACGGCTAGCACTTGCACGTAATTTTTATAGAGATAGTCCGATTGTAATTTTGGACGAGCCAACTTCTGCAATCGATGCACTGGCAGAATCTAGGATATTTAAACATTTATTTGAATCCAAAAATAAAACCATAATAACAGTCAGTCATAGGCTGACGACGGTTAAACGAGCCGACGTTATTTATATGTTAAAGGACGGCAAGTTAGTAGAACAGGGTACGCATGCTGAGCTTGTTGATAAAAAAGGCGAGTACTTTACAATGTTTGAGTCGCAGCTATAAGTCTTAGACTGATTGCAAACAAAATACCTCGCGAGAAGCGAGGTATTTTAAGTGTAGGGTAGTTAACTACCAGCTACGTTGGCGGAATGAACCACCACCGTTGCCACCACGGTCACCACCGCCGCCACCGAAGTCGCGTTTTGGACGATCTTCTTTTGGACGTGCTAGACCAACGCTAATTGCGCGACCGTCAAGCTCTTTGCCATCTAGTTCGTCAATTGCTTTTTGGTTGTTTGCTTCGTCTTTGTATTCAACAAATCCGAAACCTTTTGAACGACCGCTGTCGCGGTCAGTGATAACTCGTGCGCTTTCGACTTCTCCGATTGTCTCAAAGAAAGCCTTCAATGTGTCATCAGTAGTGCTGTATGCAAGGCTACCGATGAATAGATTTTGCTGTGCCATATTGTGTATGCTCTTTTCTTCTATTCTGATTCATAATATATCGTCAGATCGACCGCTCTTTGCGATGTTTGCGAAGAAGAGAGTCTACCTGATAAGAGGTAAGCGCCCGCCTTTTGCCTTAATACGCGTGTGCTTCTGAACATCATTATTTAAGCATAGTA
>DAOMNR010000049.1:0-4841 GCA_035443865.1 Candidatus Saccharimonadota bacterium
AGTATAGAAATCATAGTTATATCTTACGTCGCCAAATATATCTTTTACGACATTGATTATATATACAATAGATGACTATTGGGTCGTCTATTAATAACCACTACTTACTCTGTTAAGGGTAGCAGTGCTAGAATTAGCCTCGTCACATGTGTGTATCGCTTTTTATTTTTATTTATAAATGCTATACACCTAACTTCGCAAGTTTATGAAATTAATACTAACCATTGTTAATTGTGCATCGTCTGTTTATCCACAATCCCGCGTGATCTTTGTTGTTACTATTTGCAAAATCCGGGATTTGTTTTCACGCACTACTACTCTTGTTCTAGTACGCCCTATTTGCTTTTTCGTGAAATAATATTTTAATATAGTTTTTTCTATATTTATATTGATCAAAAAATAGAACAAATATAGAACAGAGCAGAGATGTACTACTCTCGCAACGGTTTATGGCAGTCATTAATTTTATTATCGGTAAAATGCTTTGCCACTAACTCGAACGTCAATATACTGTGGCGCCTGCCCGTGGTCTTTGAAGTACTGCACTGCCCTACTCATATCCTCTACCTGCTCCGCAACTGGCCTGTCAATCGATAATTTTACCAGAGGTCCAACACCTTGAAGTCTGACCTCTAGCTGCCTAGTTGTGCCCGCTGGTAGTATTGCCTCGGTTACGGTATAGCCACTACTACTCGACAAGGCCACTACCCTACCGACAAAACTAAGGAACCTATTGCTGGCAATAGCAACACCTTCATTAAGTGCAATTCCACTCTCATCAATAATTTGAACCTTCGGCTTATCGTAGTAATTAATTTCAAACGGCACGCCACTAGCATCAACGTAGTATTGTTTGTCGCCAATAGACCAGCCAGCAACTGGTTTACGCATTGTAACCGCAAAGTCTGTCTGCCCAATGCCCGATGCCCCTCTTTGTTCGACACCTGCTACCTCACTGAGATCAGCTGATACGAAATTCGACAATGACCTATCATCAAGTAAGAACTGCAAACGGCCAAGTGGGTTGCTTTCTAGATAGTTTTGAATCGATTTAGCGTATTTATCAGTATTAATCGATTTTGTAATTGTAGTATCTGTCACTATAACCGTTGGAATAGCTGTAAACTGGTTTATTAGCCACCACAGCAGCCCGGCGCTCAGAATAACAATAACTAGTACTCCAAACACCTTGCGACGCATAGAAGCTAAGTTATGCGCTTTAACCCTAGGAGAGCGTAGGTCAGAACTAGAACCACTGCTATGAAGTCGATTCGATGTAGTGCCTGTTAGTGTGCGATTCCTCCGAAAGATATCGCTACTAACCTGTGATTCATCGGACGCAATTCGATCACCAGATGTACGCCTACGACGTGGCAGTTCAGACTGTTTTTTACGCTGAAACAACTTCATGTCGTTATTTTACCAACCCAAGTATCATCCTGGCGACGTCTTTGGCTGCATTTGGTCTAGCGAATCCTGCCAAAGCTTTGCTCATTTTATCTGCCTTTGATTTATCGCTTAAAACACTACTGATAGCATCGATTAAAATCGTAGGGTTATCTATCATTTCTTCTTCGTTAACCACCACAACTGCACCGCTTTCGCTATATACATCAGCATTTTTTACCTGATGGCCACCAGTAAGTTTAGCGTTCGGTATCAAGATTGTTGGTTTTTTAAGTGCCGCTAGTTCCAAAATTGTAGTAGCCCCAGCCCTTGTAACTACGACGTCTGCCGCCCCCAACAGCGATGACATGCCGTTAGATATAAAGGCGTGAAGTTGAAAATCTTCACTATTTTCGGGTGTAATAGCACGTAGTTCATCATACTGAGCCGCACCCGCAACCAAAACAACTGACCCAAGTTTTTGTAAATCCTTTAATAAAAGAGCAACCGTGTCGTTAATTCGCTTGGCACCCAAACCTCCGCCAGTAATTACAATTAATGGTTTGTCGGTAGCAACCGACCACTGTTTTTTAGCCTGTAGCCTCTCCTTAGCGCTAAATTCTTGGTATTCAGACGAGATTGGTATACCGACATATTTAGAAATCGCAGCTGGATACGGATAAAATTTGAGTGGTGATCCGGTAGCAATTGCTGAGGCCCAACGGCTCAAGATACGATTTGTTAGACCAGGATGAGCATCAGAATCGTGAATCGCTAGCGGAATCCTAAGTACATGGGCTGCCCATCCAACCGGTAAACAAACATAGCCACCCTTAGTAAAGACGACATCTGGTCGCCAAATAATAAGTTTAAAGATACTCTGAATCGCTCCCAGGATAACTAAAAAGCTATCGCGAATATTAGACGCAACTAATGATGGCCAAAGAAGCTGGCGCATCACACTCAGGTGATGGTATCGTCTCAATTTACCTGCGAATATAGTCTGAACTGGCACATTGTCGTCAAGATGCGACATAATCGATTTAGCTTGCGGCGTGAATTTACGATCACACCAGAACCTAATCTCGGCATCAGGATGAGCTCGTCTAAGCTCTCGAAGAACTGCGACTACCGGAGTAACGTGTCCGCCCGACCCCCCGCCGACTGCTAGAATTCTCATTATGCGCCTCCTTTAATCTTGATGTATGCACCGTGAACCTCGAAAGCTGAAATACCAGTCCAAGAGCAGCTGCAATAAATATCATACTTGTGCCGCCAAAACTAAGTAACGGCAGAGTGATACCCGTTAATGGAAATATCCCTAACATCGCCGCTACATTAAGAATAACATGAGACCCAAACCACCCAAAGACCCCAGCCACCAGTAGCTTTAGTCTCATTTCAACCAAGTGGTCCATTAGCTTGAGCAACCTCATCATGAGTGCCACAAATAGTACCAAAATAGTGACTAGACCAACAAATCCAAAGGTCTCGCCCATGATCGCAAACACCGAGTCATTTATCGCCTCGGGTAAATATCCAGTCGCCTGAACACTATTACCAATACCAACACCAAATAACCCGCCTGTTCCGATAGCAATTTTGGCATGCTCAATGTGATATGCCCCCGCATCATCTACCGAAGTTGAATCGCCCTTTAAGTAAGTGACTATTCGGTCGATGCGGTGCGGCGCCATCAAAATAAATATAATTCCGACACCCAGTAGCGCCAGTGCAACAATTATTAGCATGCGTTTATTAATGCCAGCAACAAACAGCATCGTAATGATAGTTCCAGCAATCGCTATTCCGGTTCCCATGTCTTTTTGAATTATGATAATAAATAACATTGAAGTAGCCGTTAAAACAGCCAGTGGTATCAAAGTTGCCTGTGCGTCGTTAATCTTGCCCTGGCGTGCCTTCATGCCAAAGAACCCAGCAAGAAATACCAAAATTCCAAACTTCAAAAACTCCGCTGGCTGCAAACTACCAAGTGGCCCCAAGTTAAACCACCTGGTGGCACCTAATGATTTTTGAGCTATACCTAAATCCAGCCAACCAGCTATCGCCAGCAGAGTACAAGCCAGTAGTGCAATGATCAAAATTTTACCAGCGTACTTTAGCACCCATTTATAAGGAAAATACGCCATCGCCCAAAATGCAGCTAACGCTAGCACCAAACTAATCGTTTGTTTAATGAAAAAATATGAATCACTATAGTCACTGCCATACGCATTATTCAGTACATTTGCGCGCTGCGGTCCAATTGCATACATAATGACCAAGCCTAGTAGCATCAAAAGCCCCATATAAAGCACAATTAAATAATCTGGCCGATGCCTTCTGATAACAACTGAATCGGTGTTATTTATGGGTTTAGCCAGCTGAGCGCCGGCTCGTTTAATACGCCCACCTAAACCCATACTAAATATGACCTCCAGCCAGAGCCAACAAGACACCGATAAACGCTGCAACAGTTCCGATTACCCAAAACCGCATCGTAACTTTGGTCTCAGGCCATCCGCTAGCCTCAAAGTGTTGATGGATAGGAGCCGAAATAAATATTTTCTTTTTAAACAAACGTTTGCTAATAATTTGAATCAAACTTGACCCCGCTTCGATAACAAAAACAATACCAATTATTGGCAGTAAAAATATCGCATTAGTCATCATCGCAACCACGCCAAGCGAAGTACCGAGAGCGAAGCTACCGATGTCTCCCATAAAGAACCTAGCCGGATAAATATTAAACCACAGATAACTAAGCAGCGCCCCCACGACCGTAAAGCAAAATCCAGCTAGTATCAAATGGCCTTGGAAAAGCGCGATAACACCAAAGGCACCAAAACTAATCGCCGTCAGTCCCCCAGCAAGTCCATCCATTCCGTCACTAATATTAACCGCATTGCCAGTGGCAACGACTACGAATGCAAAAATCGGAATCATTAACCAACCAAGAGCCACATCACCCAGGAACGGGATATGAACCGCGCTAATACCCAACTTTACGAAGAAAAACCAACCAAGTCCGATTCCAATTGCCGTAATCATCGTAAACTTAAAACTCGACCTAAGTCCCGCTACGCCGTCGCCGTGCCCTCTTACATTTATCACGTCATCGATCAACCCAACTAATGCGCCGCCAACTAACGCTGCGAGCGGTAACCAAGTCTCTCCCCTATCTAAGTTAAATACTAAGGTTACAACAGTAATAGCAGTTACAAAAATAACTCCGGCCATAGTCGGAATATTGCGTTTGAATTTACCGGCGTGCAATTTATTAAAGACCTCTAGTTTTTCGCCCGTTGTGGTAGTGGTACGTTGTTTTTTCCAAAACTTATATTTATATGCCAAAAACGTATAAAGAGGCGTCAAAATCATTGCCAACAAAAACGCACCCACACTCAGTAGGAATGTTGAGTTTATTTCACCAGTTAAATCGGTTAGTACTGTAG
>DAOMNR010000050.1:0-4729 GCA_035443865.1 Candidatus Saccharimonadota bacterium
ACACTACAACCTGTGAACTTAATCACGCAGTTGTAGGTCCGGGCATCGCGGCGATAACGGGATTTGAACCCGTAACCTTCCTTGCTAAACAAGGCTGCTCTCCGTTGAGCTATATCGCCTGGTCCGACAGTTTTTCATGCTGTCGGGAGATAGTTCAGCTTTCTTTACCAGTTCCCTTGCAAGCCGAGCATTTTCCGCGTAGGTTTCCCTTGTAGACGCCGGAAGCAACATCCTTAACGGCACAACTAGCGCATCCAGAACCCTTGCATGTCTGGCATACGCCACTGCTGTTGCATGTAGTGCATGGGGGTTTAAACAAACCCCATCACCTCCTCAGGTAATATTGAATTTGGAGTGGCCCCACCCTTTTTGTGTGTAGCGTTCGTTGACATCGCTGTCGCGAACTATATGCACAGGTAGGGCCACTGGTTTTGAAAGTTGGGCACGAGCCCCGGTTAGGAAGTTTTGAACGGTTAATTCCCGGGGCTCGCTGTGTTCGTAACCTACATTGGGTCGGCGCATGCCAACCCATGTGTTGTTTACTCCTTCATCGCAGGCGTAGGCGACGAACTTTGTTTCACTATCTCTTTAATGTACTGACATTAGACGAGATAGCAAAGAATTAATTACCATTAGTGGTTATTAATAGTCTCCAATTCCCTGCTACCTCAATCCTAGTGCGTAACTATATTAGCAGAATAACATATGTACGTCAAGACCCGTTAGATTTTACCGTCAAGCAAATCTTGCTCAAATGCGAGTATTCCTTTTAGGGATGGTTCGTATTGCGATGTGTCTGGTATGTCGAGTTCGATGATGTGTTTCCAAACTACCTTTATTAGTTTAGACAGTCTATCTGTGTCGTCGTTAGTAAAGTCGGTGTCGAGGGATTTAATGTTTCCATCTGCGGTTGGTTCGACAAACTGCAAGATTCCGCTCACGACTTTGTGTCCGCGGTAACTGGACGCACTTTCAACCAGTAATTTATAGAACATTAATTGTTGTTTGTATTTATGTAGCTTGATTTTTTCATACGGCGTTTTACCAGTCCAATTAGCGGGTGCGCTACCTGTTTTATAATCAGTTACTGTTATATTTTTGTTGTTATCAATGTCAACTAGGTCAAGCGAACCAGTTAGGTGTGCGTCACCTATCATTGATTGTTGCCCAGCAAAGTTAAGCTCGGCTTTTTGTGACTTTGTAAAACTTTTATATTTTTGTGACAAAAATACAGTCAGTGCGTCAGCGCCCTTTTTTGAAAATTCATCAAACTCTGATTCGCTTAGTCGCTTTTCGGCTAGATTAGTCTCGAAGTTCCTAATCACATCTTCAGTTGCTTGTCGTTCGCCGTTGGCTGACAAATGTGAGTGAGCGCGCCACAATGCGAAGTGTATAGCCGATCCATAAGCAGCGTGTGGGCTGAGGGCTTGAGGAAACCTAAGTAGGTTTTGCAGTAAGAACATAGTTGGTCCACCACGCGTAACGTCTAAAAAGTTATGCAAATGTGTGACGCTAAGTTTGTAATTTTCAAGCGTTGGTTTTAAGACCTGGATGATATCAACCGAACCGTCAAAAGTGAGATGTTGGTACCATGCCAGTTCGGCCGATTCGATAATTTCGTTTACATTGTAATTTGGCGGAATGGTTTGGGGTTTTAGGTTTTTATTTAATAAAAATGCTGTTGGTAGTGTAGCTTTGCCATTGTCGTTTTCTAGGCTATAGCTGATATTAAGCTCCCTCTTAGCCCGAGTCATGGCGACGTAGAACAGCCTTAGTCGCTCGTCACTGCTGTCCCCTGCTGGGGCGAGTGGTAGGTTTTCGGGATAACCAATTAGTCGGTTGCGGCCACGTACGCGCTCGCCCCATGCGCTGTCGATTGCACCTGTTATATAAACAGTGTCGAATTCTAAGCCTTTTGATTTGTGGGCGGTCATCAAGTTTACCGCTGGTGAGTCAGCGACCGGTCGCCGTATACTACTAATCGTACTACCAAGCGTTCTATGTAGGTCGATGAATTCAATAAACGATCTTAGATTTGGCGATTTGACGTTGTAGTAGTCACGCATTTTAGCGCGTATAGTACGTAACGCTTCTAGAAACGACACATATTCATCAGGCTTTTCCTGTAAAGAATCGGCTGAGAAAAAATAATTATAATACGGACTGACAAATGACCCTAATGGTTCCACCAGGTCATCTAGTTCGCTGTCGTCAGACTTTTCGTCATCAGAAATCTGACTGTCGGTTTTGCCAATCAAAATATCAAACATTCTCTCTAACGGAGTGTCGGCAAGTTTAACTGAAGCTTCGATTAGCCATCTGTATATTGGTTGAAAGTCTGGATTTGATTCCATAGCTTCTAGCCAAGAAATACGATTGTTATAGGCACGTAGGCTAAGTTTATAAAGTTTTAATGAGTCAATATTCCAGACAGGATGAGATAAAAGCTTTGGTATGTCAGCGTTTACTTTATCGAATTTTGAGTCAGCTAGATCAATAATGAGTCGGGATAGTTGTTCGAGTATTTTGATCGGTTCGATCTCAAGAACATTATCGCGACGCTCGTAATTAACAGCAATTCCAGCATGTGCAAAGTATGGTAGTAGTGACACGATTTCGCTGTGGCGCTTGGTAAGGACTGCAATCTCTGATAGCTTTGCACCTGATTTTTGTTTAGCTTTTATATCATCTATTAACCATTGTCGCTCGTTGTCGCTATTTTTGCCTTCTCGAATTACAACCTCACCCTTAAGTTCGGACGATTTTGCAACTAGCTTTTTATTCAGCTCACTAATTCGGTTTTCGAGCCGATCGCTGCTTTGTGTGATAACCTGTCTAGATCTCTCTAAAATATCATCAATTGATCTGTAGTTATCAGTTAAAGTTATTAGATTTGTGGCCGGATAGGTTTTCTTAAAATCCAAAATATTACTAATATCGGCGCCCTGAAAGCTGTATATTGCTTGGTCGTCATCACCGACGACCATAATGTTCGGTTTACCTTCGTTGGATTCTGCGTTTGTTAGGTTGTGCAAGATACGCATTTGAGCCATGTTGGTGTCTTGAAACTCATCAATCATCAGATATTGGTATTTTTCTTGCAGATTAAAACGTAGGTCGTCGAATATTTCGATTGCGTGAACCACACGTAAAATCATATCGTCAAAATCATATAGTTTCGCTTCTTGCATTTTAAGCAGATATTGATCATAAACCCACGCAACCGAACGAAGTTTAATTTGTCGATCACGCGATTTCATTACAAAATTTCCATTTGCGTCTTTGACCATCCATTGATTTTTCCACGCAGTTATCGGGTTGGTTTTGTCTAGCCTACCCGCTTCGTCAATTGCCGTAGATAATGAATCGGCTATTATTTTTGACAGGGAAACGATTGTTGGTATTTCTGCACCACTATCACACTGTCGAATAATTTCTACCAATTTTCCGATTTGTTCGGCGGTAGATTTAGTAATTTTATTAGCAAAAATCGGCGCTAGTAATTGCTCTGTCTTTTCTATGGCGGTGTTATTTTTATCTAATACCTCTATAAGCTCATCACTAGTTAGGCCGCTTTTCTTAAGTTCTGAAATAACACTAAGTGCATCACTTAGATATGTGTATTCACCATTAGACTTTTTGGCTATTGGATTGGTACGATCAAGTTCGTCAAAAATCTTACGTACTATTTCATAGCTACTCAGTTCATCAGCGGGTCTAAATTCGGCACCTTGGTAAAAATATTCGCCGTATTGGTTAATAATTTCTGTGCCAAAGCTATGGAATGTGTGGATGCCAACTTTATAAGCGTCCTTGCCGATAATCCCAACTAAACGTTCACGCATAGCGTTCGCACCACTGTCGGTAAATGTTAGGCAGAGTATATTCTCGGGCAAAGTGTCGGTTTTTTGTAGAATGTTAGCAACACGCACACTAAGCAACTCTGTTTTACCTGTGCCCGGCCCCGCCACAACCATAACAGGACCATCGATTGTATTGACGGCCTGTCTTTGCGCCTCGTTTAAATTAGCATACCTCTTATTAAAATCCATTGATTATATTGTAGTTGATTGGGTGGGCGTAGTCGAGGGTGGTATAATGTCACTGATGAGTGACGGAATGTTTAACGAATTAGCGCTGGAGCGTAGAATTAGTGAATTATTTGGGCTGGATGTTGATATTCAGCAAGTTATAGCCGAGCAGATTCCAGTTAGTCGTACGTCACGTGCGACAGTATTTTTAAACAACAAAAAACAGCTTTATGCGTATATCGAAGGGCAATCTAGGTTGCAACTTGGTGATGTTCAAAAAATGGTGTCCCGTATGGGGTTAAAATCGGAGCTGTATCTACCACCCAAAAGTCGTCCACAGTATTTTGACGAGATTGGTCGTGATAAGTTCCGTGAGGTTTTTCCGGGCAGGTCGCATATTAATGACAGCGACATAATGTACTATCGAACTTTGGCGCCATATAACCCAGCATTGGTCCTCATCAGTGAAGTCAAAAACGGAGAGATTTATCGATACGACAGCGATTCTAGTGGCGATTGGCGTATAGCCACTAAATTTGCTTACCGTCGTATTAGAACTAGCTAACTACGACCGCACTTCACCCGACCATGGCCCCCAGCTTGAAGCAGCATTTGGACCCTGGCAATAATATCTTCCACCCCAAAGCGTGTAATATCCCCCTCTTGCTGCCCCAATACACCAGCGTGAAACGGTTGAA
>DAOMNR010000051.1:0-4614 GCA_035443865.1 Candidatus Saccharimonadota bacterium
CGGAAACGCCACCGACGCCTTGTGAAACTCGGGCGCATATCGCCCACTAACATAAACAAACGGCTGTTTATCATCGAGGTTAACTAGTTTTTTGACTTCGTTCTTGTCACGAATTTTAAACAGATATTCGTAGAGCTGTGGTTGTTTGTCACGAATCAGTTTCGTTACAGCAATCAAAGCCTCAACGTCGCTCAAAGCATCGTGAGCTTTGGCGTGGGCAATGTTGTTTTCAGATGCAATTAGCTCTAACCTATTCACTTCTTTACCATCAACCACCGGCCACTTTATACCATCTGGCCTAAGCGCTCTGGTCATTCGGACTACGTCCAGTAAATCCCAACGAGACCGCCCCTCACTCCAGCTCCATTCATACGGATCATGGAAATTACGCCAAAAAAGATGGCGAATAAACTCATCATCAAAGCGAATATTATTAAACCCAACTGCAATAGTGTCAGGTGTAAACACCCCATCAATTAAGATTTTCGACAATTCGGCCTCTGTTATACCGTCGGCTATCGTCTGTTGCGGCGTAATACCAGTTACCATCAACGCTTCAGGACTTGGCAGAGTGTCGTCATTTAGCTTCACAAGTATGTTAACTGGGTCTCCTATGGGCTTAAGGTTTAAATCCGTTCGTATGCCAGCAAACTGCATGATTCGAGCGTCACGCGCACTTAGGCCCGATGTTTCGAGGTCATAAAAGAAAAAGGTTTTGGACATGCCCCTAGCATAACAGAAAACACGCCACATAGGCGTGAATTAAACAAATTGAATTTACGATAAGCTGGAAAGTTAGGTATCGGGCCCGGGAGTACGCTAAAACTCCCGGGCCCCCTCTTGAAAGAGGCCTCGCAAGGCAGGGTCGTGATTTGGGTGGGGGGAAACCCCACCTTGCGAGGAGTATTAGTGAGGCGGGGTCAGTAGCTTTGAGCTAACTGCTCCCCGCCTCTGGCGGAATGACAATCGCATGAACATCCGCCGAACCCGACCGAAGTCGGGACTATGAAATTACTCCTTGCTTATTGTTTAGCGAAACTCAACTAAACAATAAACACATTTCCAGCTTATCGAAGAACCCCAATACAGCGTCCGAAGACACCCTAATGGATTGCAATGATTTTATCATAGATTAGCTGTTATGTCAATGCTACTTATAAAAAGTATAAGAAAAACACGCCGCTTGGGCGTGTTAGAGTTAATATTTGAAAGAATTGTGTGAGCGGTGGCGGCAGAGATAGACAGGGGGCTGCTGTGCTAAGCCCGGCATCTGACTATTGTCTCGGCCACCACCGCTCGCTCGGGGAAATCGTACTTCTCGGACAAGGTCCGAGAGGGATGAAATGCGGGTAAGCAACGCTTCATCCTTAGTACGGGGGTTCGATTCCTCGAGTGTGGTTGGCATTAGGACGGGGGTGTCCTCACGCCAACCTGATAGCAGACGACACCTATTCGGGTGTTTGGTGTCGCCTGCTAGCTTTTTAATTTTTTCAAGCATTAACTTGCGTCGGCGAGTACTCTCAGCCTAAGCATATGTACATTATAGCACTATTGTGCATTAATGTCAATATCAAATGAAAAAACACACCGTGAAGATGTGTTTAATGTGACAAATTGGATATATGATTAACGAGACCGGGGGAGTGTGCTCCCCCGGTCTCATACGGCTGGTCAGCCCAGTATGACCAACCGTATAATGCTCCGCTGTATCTCGCGCGGACCGAAACATTCAAGTCGGGGCTAGGCCCCTAGGGTAAATAGTGATGCACAATTCCTCCGTTCAATTCTAGAGTCGATTTAGCCCTGACGATGGCAGCCATCCGAAGATGACCGCCACGATTCAGTGGCCGGCGCGGTCGCGCTCGACGAGGGAAATAACGACATCGGTCTTGCTGGTATTGTTGCACGGGGGGCTTCTCATCGATGAGACCCCTTTCCCTACCTGGTTAGAGGTAGATTCAAAATGCAAAGTTTGTTATGCATTTTACCTTGTGCCCAGCGGAATTGCTGTAGCTTACTGATCACCAAAATTGATAACCAAAAAGCTACAGCAATGTTTAAATATATCCAATTTGTCAATGTACCGACCCAGGAAATATCATTTCAACCAAGTGGTAAGATGTATGATATCACATGTTGGCGATAATGTCAATGCTTAATTTATTGTTCTAGGTATGTAAACTCACTGTCACCAATACGAATAACACTGTCGCCCTCGGCTCCTTGGCGACGAAGTTCATGGCTAATACCTAGTTTTTTCATAATATCCCGCAAACGATTGACCCCTTCAAAGTTATCAAAGTCAGTTCTACGAGCGAACTTTTCGATCTTGTCACCAGTTACCTCAAAATACGTTTCACCATCCTCGTTCTTGAACTTCTCGACGGCCCAAGAGTCGGCAATCTGTTTAGTACTAAGAGTTATGGTCTCAAGGTCTCCGTCGTCTTCCATTTCAACCGGCTCCTCCGCCTCGCGGGCTTTGACAACTTCAACTCGTAAGGCTCTTAAAACCTCTTTGAGTCCCTTGTGGGCACTAGAAGAGACGGCAAAGACTGGTGTATCACCAGTTACGGCTTTGATTGCGTCAATTTGCATATTTATCAGTTCTTCATCTAAACCATCAGTCTTGGTCAGGGCAATAATCTCGGGGCGATCGACCAGTTCGGAACTGTAACTAGCTAGCTCAGTGCGAATAGTCTTATAGGCGCCGGCAATATCATCAGTATAAGCGTCAATCATGTGCAGCAGTACAGCTGTTCGCTCGATATGTCGTAGGAACGCATCGCCCAAGCCCTTACCTTCACTAGCACCCTCAATTAAGCCTGGAATGTCAGCAATTAACAGACTACCATCATCAATATCTGCCACTCCCAAATTAGGAGTCAGAGTAGTAAAGGCATAATCAGCGATTTCGGGACGAGCGTTGCTGACTACTGATAAAAACGTTGATTTACCGGCGTTCGGGAAACCTACTAGGCCAACATCAGCTAGCAACTTAAGTTCTAGCTCTGCCTCGAAAGTATCGCCCATTTCACCCTTTTCGGCAATGCGTGGAGTTTGACGAACTGACGATTTAAAGTGAGCGTTGCCAAATCCACCATCACCACCTTTTGCAATTATAATTTCTTGACCATCATCTGTTAAATCAGCGATTATTTTGCCGTCACGACGCACGACTGTTCCCATGGGGACTTTTACGAATAGCGGATCACCTGAACGACCGTGACGATCACGTTTGGCGCCATTTTGACCAGGAGTAGCCTTTAGTTCTGGTTTGTAGCGGAAGTCAATTAAAGTGTTTAGGTTTTCGGTAGCCACGAATATAACATCACCACCCTTGCCACCGTCACCACCGTCAGGACCGCCTTTGTCAACATAGATCTCACGACGAAAACTAACGGCTCCGTCGCCGCCCTTGCCTGCTTGAATAAATACTTTGGCGGTGTCGACAAACATTGAGAACCTATTTACAACCTATCATTCAAATTAAAAATTACTCTATTTTAGTTAAAACCCGTTCACCGCTCGTCGATGTAAGTACGTTACCTCTTCTCATGCTTCACTGGTTTTACCTTAAAATGATAGTAATTTCATATGATATGAGAGGTTGTAAACAGGTCCTAAGCCATATTGTAGCAAATTCGCCCCTGAATTAACAGGGGCGAATAGCTAATAGTTTTTTATTTCTAATGGATGTATAGATATTGACCAGCGTTAGCCGCCAAGATTATTCGGCCAGATACGACGTTATAACCACCACCTGCAACATAAGCGTTCATCTCGCTGACACTAACGTCACCGTTTGGCAACACGCTTTCTACGATAGCTACGTGACCAAACCCACCACCGTTTTGCATAACCGCGCCGACGCTAGGTGTTCGGTCAACTTTTAATCCCTGGCTCATTGCTCGAGCTGCCCAGGTCACGGCATTACCCCACTGACTACTAACTGGCAATCCCAACTCGATTCGCCTGTCGTAGGCGTAGGAAGTACAGTTACCATGTGCATAGGTATTGCCTGCTAGTTTAGGTGTACCAGTTTTGATATACCAAGTTTTACCACCAAAGCCAGTACCTTGACCAGCATAGGATGAAAAACTTACTACTGGAGCTACATAACCAGGTCGCTCATTACTTGGTAATACTCCTTCTGGCAGTATAATCTGATCACCGGCATTCATTCCGCCTAAGTCTAGGTCGTTATAAAGCACCAAACGAGTCTTGTCTACGTCATACCTGTTAGCAATCGAATCGACTGTATCACCGGCTTTGACAGTGTATAACACCCCGTCAACTGGTGGAATCTTGAGTTTTGAACCAACAGTTAACGAATCGGAGGTCATGTTATTAGCCCACTTGATAGTCTGCTTAGAAATATTAAACGAAGCAGCGATCGAATCCATAGTGTCACCTTCAACTATGGTGTAGTTGATAACTGATCGTACACCACTCTCAACACCGACCAGTTGTGGCTTACTAATGGCCGAGGCGTCAGGTTGAGTCAGCTCGCTTTGAATCTGAGTCGAAATAGCTAAACTGGCAGCATTTGGTGCAACCGAAAGGTTAGCCGTCGAAGCAACATCGGCTGCAATTGCAGTAGCAACAACGTCATCA
>DAOMNR010000052.1:0-4446 GCA_035443865.1 Candidatus Saccharimonadota bacterium
AAGATCCGGTCGATTCTGCCCTAAGCGTTCTGTCATTTTTGGAAATGCTGCCGTACTAATGGCTACACCGATTAAGTTTATTGGCACATAAGACAATGTACTTGCCTGCTGATAAGCACGCACACTTCCCGACGACAACCTAGAAGCAAGGTTGGTTTCAACAATACTGTTGATGTAATCCATCCCCTGATCTAGCGACCTTGGCGGCAGCAGCGACAGGACTTTACGAAAGCCATGGTTCTTCCAGAAAATCTTGAACCTATAGTCAAATCCCATACCAATTAATCCCACGCTACTAATCAGTAGCTGCAGTATTGAACCGAGCACTACACCCAGTGCAACACCCATAATTCCACCTTCAAAAACCTGCCAGCCAAAAATATTTATTCCATCAGTAAAGAACACGACACCAATCAAAATTCCAATGTTATAGACGGTTGGAGCTAGGGCAAAAAACGTGAATCTACCGACCGCCTGCTGCATACTGGCAATCACCGTCGCAATCGCAAACAAGAATGGGTTAATCGCAATTACCCTCATCATACTAACTGCCAATGCGCGGCTAGATTCATCTAGACCTGGACCAACTACATACTGAACCAAAGGACCTGCAAAAATGATAATCAACACGCTAGCAATTAATGTCACAACCGCCATCAGGTTCAAGATACTTGTCGATAACTCCCAGGCTGACTTTTTGTTACCTGTCGCTAAGCGTTGATTAAAAACTGGAATAAACGAAACGCTCAGCGCTCCAGACACTAAAATAAAAAACATGAAGTCTGGCACAGTAAAAGCAACTGTGTAAGCGTCAATGCCCTGCGGGTAAGTGTCATAATACAAGCCGTTTAACTGGCGGTCACGAATTAACCCCAAAATACTGGAAAGCAAAGTTGACCCGGCCAGCAAGGCAGCCGCTAAACGAATCGGTAGTTTGATATTGGCCCGAGCTACAGTGCTTTTAATGCGTCCCATTTTGGATTAATACTAAGGCTAGTAGAGCTTAGCCTCCTTGGGTAATTTGGCGTCTTTGAGGACTTTTATAACTTCCTCTTCTTCGAGTGTTTCTTCTTCTAGAAGTGCTTTGGCCAGTTTATCAAGACTCGCACGGTTACTGATGATGACGGCTTCGGCACGCTTAGCAGCTTCTCTAATTAACTCAGCAACCTCCTGGTCGATTAGCTTGGCGGTATCGTCACTATATGGACGATCATGAGTCATCTTGTCGAACATCATACCACCAGTTCCTTCGTGGAACACCTGGTCACGAAGCTTTGTACCCATTCCCTGTTCGACGATCATGTCACGGGCAATCTCGGTTGCCTTGCGCAGATCTGAACCCGCACCGGTCGTAATGCGGTCTTCACCATAAACAATCTTCTCAGCCACGCGACCACCTAGAGCACGCGCCAAAATATCTTTGAATTCGAGTATATTAGTATAGCTTTTGTCTTCTGGCGGAAGGAACCAGGTCACACCACCAGTTCCACCTCGAGGAATAATCGTAACCTTATGAACTGGATCACTATCAGGCAGAACGTGGCCGACAATCGCATGACCCGCCTCGTGATAAGCGGTCATTTCTTTTTCTTTTTCGCTCATCACCTTTGTCTTGCGTTCTGGTCCAATTGCAACCTTTTCGAAAGCTTCAGTTAAATCAGCGTTGCTAATTTTTTTCGAATTTCGACTAGCTGCAACGATAGCCGCTTCATTGGCCATATTAGCTAAGTCTGCTCCGCTTGATCCAGCGGTTTTAGCGGCAAGTGAACCCAAATCAACTGTCTCGTCGGTTGGCTTCTTTTTGAAATGAACCTTTAAAATTTCTTCGCGGTCACGTCGCTCTGGCAACGTAATATTCGTGCGCCTATCAAAACGTCCTGGACGAAGCAAAGCTGGATCTAGCACGTCAGCGCGGTTAGTTGCGGCAAGTACGATTACGTTTGCACCGGTTTCAAAACCATCCATCTCAACCAAAATCTGGTTCAGTGTTTGTTCACGCTCGTCGTGTCCACCACCCATTCCGCTACCACGTTTGCGTCCAACGGCATCAATCTCATCGATAAAGATAATAGCTGGTGCATTCTTTTTGGCCTTGGCAAATAAATCACGAACTCGACTGGCACCAACTCCTACAAACATCTCGACGAACTCGGAACCAGAAATGCTAAAGAATGGCACATTTGCCTCACCCGCCACAGCACGTGCCAACAAAGTTTTACCAGTACCGGGGCTACCGACCAGCAAAACTCCGCGTGGAATCTTGGCACCTAGTTGTTCGTATTTTTTCGGGTGTTTTAAGAAATCAACGACTTCTTGTAAATCCTGTTTGGCTGAATCGTTACCAGCGATATCATCAAATACAACTTTTTCTTTGTCGACGCCATACAGCTTAGCTTTCGACTTACCAAATCCCATCGCCTGATTGTTTTGACCCTGAGCTTGACGCATCATAAACATAAAGAATGCCACGATGATAAGAACTGGAATTATAATAATCGCCAGGTTCCACAAAGTATCACCAGTAGTCGACGGCTGGGTTACCTCGAGCTCGACATTGGCGTCGGTTTTAAGACCCTGCTCTTGGATGCTACTGCCGGTTTGTAGGACTGACTTTTCGGTTGGATTGTCGCTGCCTTTTGGAGTAACCTTGACGTTGCTTCCTTCGATCTCAATTTTACTGATTTCACCTGCGTTAGCGCGGCTTATCACTTCAGAAATAGGAACTTCTTTGAGTTTATCGTGTGGAGTTAGGACCGCTACTGCGACCAAAGCGCCAAAAACAAGAATTGCCCAAAAGAGGCTTAAACGAATAATATTATTTGGACGTTTTTTCGGTGCAGGTGATTTTAGAGCCATAAAAAATTAAATATTCCTTTCAATCTGTCGTCTCAGTCGTAGTTTATATAACTATTTTATCAGTTCTACCGTGAAATTACGAGAAGTGAACTTAACTTTAACACCCGAACCAGCCTGAAACGTCGTTCCAGCTTTGGCGGTTTTGATTGCAACTGCCAAACGCGACAACTGTGGCCTAGTTAATTGACCACTTGTTACATAACGTAAACACTCAATTGCGGTTAACGGGTCAAGGTGTGTAAAAAAGTATCGACTGTTTAACTTTTCATTATCCAAAATTACTTCTAGTTCATTTTCTATTAGTTTTTTAAGGTGTTTTTGTGTCGACCATAAGGCGAGCAACTGCCGTTTATCGTCATCGCTTAATTTTGAAGTTTTACGTCTAATCCGATTTCGTAAATATGCATCGCTAGCATTTGTGCTGTCTTCATGCCATTTTAGGTCGTTAGTTTTAGCGTAATCCAAAATCTCGGACTTGGTCATATTAGTTAGAGGACGGATAATATCAGAATCAAGCACCGCTAATCCCCGCCAACCAGTCCCGCGCATCAAATTAATTGCGATGGTCTCGATAACATCGTCGGCATGGTGTGCGGTCACAATCTGTGCGTCGTGTTTTTTGGCAACTGAACGCAGGAATTTGTATCGCCTGGAACGAGCTAGGTCTTCACTCGCCTTTTCACCCAGTTCCTCGCGCCTTGTTTCAAACCCTAAACCATATTTAGCCGTCAAATCTCGCACAAACTCGGCGTCCTCGGCAGAATCAGACCGGATTCCGTGATCAAAATGCGCCACTGTTATTTGGGGGTTGGGGGTTGGGAAATGGGGGTTGGGAAATAGGGATTGGGAAATAGGAAATGGGGGTTTAGGATTTGCAAGCATATCTAATAAAACGACCGAATCAACGCCGCCGCTAACTGCGACTACGAATCGTCCCGAGCTTAACATCACCTTATTCATTCGTCCTATTATAACCCTTAATCCTACAGATATCTGGTGCTACCGAATGGAACTTTTTGTTTGACATAAATCCCTGTGCCTAATGTATCGGCCGAATGGATTGTTCGATCGCCAAATCGTTTGTTTATTTCATCAATCGCATCGGTTGTGCGGCGCTCGCGGACTATTTGGTCATTAAATAAGCTCAGTTGATTAATTTCAAGGTCTTGCAACTCGTAGCAGTGCACGCCAATCTCGCGGATGTGGTCTGGTGCATCCAAGAATAGTTGTCGAACCAACGCAAAAATCGTTTGGTCACTATAAAACGGCAGCGTCGCCATGAAACTAGCGTGCCAAACTCCACGCTCATAAGTTTTGGCATAAACATAGACACCTCGCGCCGATTTACCCTGCGCTCGCATTCGGCTACCGACTGATTCGCATAAATGATGCAGTCGTTTGATGATTTGATCGTGTGTCAGATTAAAACTATCCAGCACATATTGCCTACCAACTCGCTTCATCTCGTACGACACGTCATCGACCTCGTATCCCCGCAGACGCTGATGCCACCACTGACCAACTACACTTTTGAAAACTACTTTTTGCAAAGTCGCAACGTCAGCGTCTAGGAACTGCAGTGGCGTATAA
>DAOMNR010000053.1:0-4422 GCA_035443865.1 Candidatus Saccharimonadota bacterium
ATTCCTGGTTCGAGTTTTGGGATTTCTAGTACATCGCTCACTACAAATCTTCTTGGCCAATAAGTGGATAGACATCAAAAGCAACCTCCTCGTATGGATGAGCCACACGCATTGCTTCGATAACTTTCTTTGCTTTATCACGATCACAAAGAACTTCAATGCGTTCTTCCTCTACCACTTCTGGTTTACCGGGTTCACCTATATGAGGGTGGGCATTACTAGATGGTATAAATCTACCTTTTCCGATTACTGAATAGCTACAAAAACTATACTCGCCAATTTGTCCCGCGCCAGTTCTACCTAAAACCTGACGGATTTCATCAGCACTCTCCGATGGTACGAAGACAACAATTTTTACACGGTTCATAGTTCTTCTTCCCTATACTTGTCTGGTTGCTTTCGAAAAATATCTACCCATTCACTTTTGTCACTCAGATCAACGTACTCAATATAGGCTCCTTTTTCAAAGCCACCGTTTTTGTCTGCCTTTTTTTCTATCGCCACTGTCAATTGATTTTTTGTTATTCCGTATGCTTTGCAAAGCGCATCAACTGTCGCCTGGACATCTGCAATCTCACCCAGCACATCATCTGTCAGTTCTGGCGTAATAGGAATTTCATCCACTTCTTCAATGATCTTTTTGATTAATTCTTGCTTTTTATCTATCTCACCGAGAAGTCGATATTCGACATGTAAAACCTCTGCGTCGTCTAGGCTACGGTCAAGAATTTTGTCGCGGACTAGTTTTTCGAAATAAAATCTTGGCATTACTTTCCTATCATAGCAACTAATTCAGTTTCATTTATAATTTTGGTACCGTATTCGGTCGCCTTTTTAAGTTTACTACCACCGACTTTACCGCCTGCAACTAAATATGTCGTGTCTTTGGCTATCGAGGTCTGAAATGTACCGCCAAGTGCACGGATACGATCAGCTGCTTGGTCACGCGACATTGAATCAAGTGTGCCCGTTATAACAAAATTCTTGCCGTTTAGTTTGCCAGACTTTTTCTCAAAATGCGGTTTGACACCTAATGAATAAAACTTCTCAATTAACGCCTCGTTATCTGAATCTGCAAACCAAGCCACTATGCTTTCTGCCACAACTTTACCTACGCCTTCAACCTGTTGCAAGGATTCGATTGTGGCATTTTGAATCGATTCAATTGAATGAAAATGATTAACTAAATCAATCGCTGTTTGCGCACCAACATGTCTGATACCTAGACCCAGTAAAAACTTTTCAAGTGGAGGGTTCTTTTTGGCTTGTATTGCATCGACCAATTTTTTAGCCGAGACTTCAGCAAAACGATCAATCTTTAATAAATCATCAACTGATATTTTATAGATATCAGCAACATCACGAACTAATTTCGCATCCACTAACGCCACGACATTCTTTTCGCCTAGTGTATCGATATCCAGTGCTGTCTTTGACGCATAGTACTCGACCGAGCGTTTCAATATTAAGTCGCTTGAACTACCCTTTACGCGATAGACAACATCGTCGCCCTGACGTTCAAACTCCATTTCTGGATATTGGTCGTGTAGTGCCGATTCATAATTAAATGTTTTAGAGTTTTTTGGTCTGAGTTCCATGACGACACTTTCTACCTGAGGAATAATATCTCCTGCCTTGAATATAACTACCGTATCGCCGACTCTAATATCCTTTCGTAAAATTTCGTCAGCATTATGTAAACTGGCGTGCTTAACAGTGCTACCCGCCACAACAACCGGATCAAACACAGCTACTGGCGTAGCTGCGCCAGTCCGTCCGATACTAATGACGATATCACGAACAACGGTAGTCGCCTGCTCGGCTGGGTATTTGTATGCAACTGCCGCACGCGGTTGCTTGCCAACAATTCCGAGCGCGTTGAACTGTTCACGGTCATTAACTTTGATTACTAATCCATCTGTATTAAATGGCAAGTCATTTCGTTTTTTGTCCCACAAATCGACGAAGTTCATCACGTCGTTTAATTTATCGAACACCTTTGCCTCTTTGTTCCGAGTTAATCCAATCGCCGACAAAGCATCATATGTGTACATATTGGTTGGGATATCTAACGTATTATCGCGCAACAAATCATATGCCCTGAACGATAATGGTCGTTCGGCTACTAGTTTAGGGTCAAGTTGCCTAATCGTACCAGCTGCTAGGTTGCGCGGATTAGCAAATTCGGGCTCACCAGCGGCTTTACGCTCTTTATTTAGTTTAATAAAATCTTTTTTCAGCATTACAATTTCACCACGAACTTCAGTCCGACCGCTCAAAAATTTCTCAAATCCTTTGGCTTTCCGAAGACGCAGCGGTACATTAGAAATGGTGCGTACATTCGCGGTAACGTCTTCACCGACAAAACTATCGCCACGCGTAATGGCTTGTTTCAAAACCCCATCCTCGTAAACTAAGGCGCAGGCCAGTCCGTCCATCTTAATATCCGCAAAGAATTCGTGTTTTCGACCAGGTAGCAATTTATCCATTCGTGTTACCCAAGCCTCGACGTCAGCACGATCAAACACATCGTTCAGACTTAGCATGCGCGAACTATGGGTTACTTTCTTGAAACCACCAATTAATTCACCGCCAACACGTTGAGTTGGGCTGTCGGGTGTTACGAGTTCTGGATTTTCAGATTCAAGTTTCTTCAGCTCACTAAACAAACTGTCATACACCGCATCTTCAACCGACGGGTCATCTAGCACATGATACTGATAACTAAGAATAGCTAGCAACTCTCTTAATTCATTGATTCTTGTTTTAGGCTGGGTCTGAGTCATCAGCGACAATCCTTCGATATAGTAAATATATATAGCTAGACGACCACACTAACGTCATCGAACCCATAATCAGCAGCGCCAGCGGAATGGTTGGAATCCAGTCAATCACAGGCCAAGTACCCTTCACCCACGTATCAAGCAAAATAATAGGTATCATAATCACTATCCAAACTAACGAAATCGTCAGACCCATCCATAACATTCTCAGTAAGATGCGAAGTCGTCGGCCAACTACTAAATCGCCAGCGGTCTTGATTGCGCTAAACGGATACATGCCTGGTAGCGTTACAACAACTAGCGCCACCGCCGTACTGGTTATCCAATACAGCGAAAGTGCCGTTAATAATCCAGCCGACAGCCAAAATATCATCGCCTCAACTCCACCAGCCAGCAGTCCGCTAGCCATCGCAGCGCTATACCCAATTAATGCCAGCGCAAACGGTAACAACTGAACCAACATAACTATCACTACTACGAATGTCGACAAAATTGGTGCGCTGGCGTTATAAAGTCCATCGCGAAGCTTTACTTTGTGCCCTGCCAAAATATTGCGCAGTAACCAAACGGTTGTTAGCCACACCATCAGTCCTAATATTGCCGCATAGACTTGTTGAACTTCCGTCAAAGTCTGCGACAATCCACCAGTCATAGCTGCAATGAACAACAGACTGGCTTTACCTAACTCGCCAAAATTACCGTCAAATATACTGCCGCCAGTCTCACGAAGTGTATCAGACAAAGTCGTATAGGTGTCTTGGGAGGCTACACCAACCATCAATGCTGTTAGTAGAGCATAAACCACCACCATTGCGGCAATTAACTTACGATTCTTCCATAAAGTTTTATGTACATAGGTCGTGAATGCAAAGTAACCCGGTAGTTCAAGCGATCTAACATAATCACGGCGCCTAGTTCGTCTAAATGATCGGTGAGGTCGACGTTTTATAAACGCGCTTGTCTTCGTTCGCATGGCACTAAAAGGTCGTCTAGCCGATAACATTAATGCCTGTTTCTTAGTTAATTTAACAGGTTTTTTATTGACTGGTTTTTTGACTGGCTGTTTAGGTGATTTTTTATTCGTTGCCATACAATTACATTCTAGAACTTGTTAGCGTTACTGCGAAGTCTAGCGATTCGCTCTTCAAGCGGAGGGTGTGTGCTAAATAGTTTGCTAAAAAAACTAGGTTTCATTGGGTTCGAGAAAAACAAATGTGCCGTTGCCGTAGATTGATGTTTCATTGGACGGCTATAGGTTCCTAATTTGCCTAGTGCGGACGCCAACGCTTCAGGGTTTCTGGTGGTCATGGCGCCCGACGCATCAGCCAGATATTCGCGTTGTCGACTAATAGCCATCTGGACAATAACAGCGATTATCGGTGCCAAAATTATAACAATTATCCCAACGACCAGCATAATTGGGTTGCTGTTGTTGTTTCGGCTGTCTCCAAAGAACATCATTCGAATGACGATGTCCGACAGAATACCGATTGCACTAACTAATCCAAACGCAATCATGCTAACCCTAATGTCGTAGTTTTGAACATGCCCCATCTCGTGAGCCATTACAGCTTCAAGTTCATTATCGTCCATAATCTCGATTAACCCAGTAGTAGCCGCAACAATCGCATGTTTTGGG
>DAOMNR010000054.1:0-4375 GCA_035443865.1 Candidatus Saccharimonadota bacterium
GTAAATTCTTCTAACTATGTGGTGAATACTGAGAAAATCGGGCGCGACTGTAGGTTGAGTCAAGGGCTGAAACCAATGTTTTCATTTCGTTTTTTTGTTTAACGCCCGGATTCATTGTTCCGAATGGATCGAAAGCAGACCGTATTTGTTCATATAATTGGTTAACTTCTGGATCAATATTTTCGATTGCGGCATTCGCTTTCAGGCGACCTTCACCTGATTCAGATATAAATACACCGCCATGTTTAGTGACAAGCTCTGCATATTCGCTAATTAATTTGAACACCTTCTGCTTGTCGCCAACTTTACTTAGCTGTAATACCGGTCTAGTTTTAACTACTCCATCCAAGTAACGGATGTAAAGAGGAAGCTCAATGTGGTGTTTCTTTGCAAGTTCGATAACTGAGACCGAGAACTCTTCGACACGGTCGCTAGGAATTGACGCACCGTCAATTAATGGCGGCATCGATTCACCTTTGGTTTCAGTATTAAATACGGTTGAAGTAACTTCACGAACGGCTACTAACTCTTCGACAGAGTGTTTATCTGATGTAATGACGTTTGCATTAAGTTTAGACAAGCTTTTTAGAGAATGCTTCATTTTACGGTGTCTCGCGCCTTCGCTAAAATCATTGAATGAAATATATAGCACTGCAGCAACTGAGTTATCGGCTTTATCTTCAGAGTAGAAGGGGAATACTTTGCCTTTTTCGTGTGCTTGATCGAACAGAGTTCCATCGATAAACTCCAGTGACGTGGGTTCGTTCTTGGCGACCTTGTCTGCTGCGTCTCTTGCGGACTCTACTGAGTCGAAAGTCGCGACAACAACCGAGTTTTCGCCACTAAAGAATTCAGTACGAAATACTATTTCAGATATTACACCAAGCGTACCTTGACTACCAATAAATAATGGCGTTAGGTCAAATGAACCATCACGCTGCTTAACTTTGGCGATTCCAGAATAACCTGCGTTATCACGAATTTTGTCATCGATTTTATCTGTTATTAATTGCTCGTTATCTTCGATTAGGCCATCTAGTTTACGGTACAATTCGCCCTCAAGGGTTTGAAGGCCCTTTTTCTTGTTAAGTTCGCGTTTGTTAATACGCCCAGTCTCGATTACATCTCCATTAGCCAGTACTACCTCTAATTTAGTAACCCAGTCACCGGTTGAGCCTTTGGATCCCGATAATTGACCACTGTAGTTGTTAGCGACACCACTACCTACAGTGCTGTATAAGTATGATTCTGGGTAAGCTGGTAGGTTTAATCCAGATGCCCGTAGAGTATCGTTTAAAGATTTATATGTAACGCCGGGTTGAACATGTGCGATTCGTTGCTTGTCCTTTAGGGAAATAAATATAATTTCGTTTAGATGAGCTAAAGTGTTAATAATTACACCTTTGCCGATACTTGCACCTGTCTGATCCGAGCCGCCACCCCTGACTGTAATAGGCGGCCAGCTGCCATGTAAACCTGGCAACTTTACGGATGTCGTTGGTGACGCGAGGTGAGACTATGAGTTCTGGCTTAATCTTTAGGATACTGCTGTCGTTAGCAAACTGCTCGCGAATAGCCTCATCAACCGTCACTTCGCCTAAAAGATGTTCATTCAAGTATTTAGAGATTTTGCTCATTTTAGCGATTTTCCTTCTCCCATATATTCTGTATTAATGATAGCACAAGCGTGTTTGGAATATGGAATATAGCTTTCGGCTATTAGAAAAGTAGCGGTAAAGAGATGTTTTTGGTATAATATCTCGGTCACCAGCCTAGTATATGCGCGAGTGGTGGAATTGGTAGACACGCTAGCCTTAGGAGCTAGTGCCGCAAGGCGTGGAGGTTCAAGTCCTCTCTCGCGTACCAAAGTAAAATGAGACCAATTGGTCTCATTTTACTTTGGTTTTGAAGAGCCTAAACCTTCAACCCTAGCGTTAAGGTTAGACCCGCCGATGGCGGGTCGCAAGGGAATCAACTCTTGAAAACTGTGTTTTCAAAGATGTTGTTCCGGGGTCGAGGAACGTGACCAAGTCCTTTCGTTTAAATAAAGTATAATCATCATATGACTAATCTTGAAGTAGGTGTTGGTCCACACCCCAAACCTTGGCCCGATGATGAGCGTCTTGACCCTGAATTACTAGAAAACGGAGATAGGCGCAATGTAATCGACAAATACCGTTATTGGTCGAACGAAGCTATCAAGTCAGACTTAAACAACTCACGGGTTTCTCTTCACGTTGCAATAGAGAATTGGCAACACGATTTTAACATCGGTACAATTGTGCGCGCAGCTAACGCATTTAATGTTGAAAACGTACATATTATCGGTAAGCGTCATTGGAACAAACGTGGCGCGATGGTCACTGATAGGTATTTAAATATTAAACATCATAATTCGGTTCAAAAGTTTGTGGATGAAATGCGATTAGATTCTAGGACAATCACAGCAGTTGATATTTTACCTGGTGCTAAACCAATTTCTGAATGCAAACTAGCAGAGAAAACTGTTTTAGTTTTCGGTGGCGAGGGGCCTGGGCTTAGTAAAGAAATGCAGCAAGCGGCTAGCCAAATCGTCATGATAGAACAATTTGGATCAACGAGGTCGGTCAATGTTGGCGTTGCCGCTGGTATAGCCATGTATATATGGGTGCAACAGAACGTCTTGACACACCACATATAGCGTGTCACACTCTAAATATGCCACACGGAGAGAATCAGGCATTTTCAGAGGCGAGAGTTAGGCTTGATTTAGAACCAAGCCCAAGATTATCCGATGCCTTATCGCTATTTCTAAATGACAGCGCTGAGTCAGACGTTAATAGTACATTAGCCATCAGATCATTAGGTGCCTTTAGTGTTAATTTATTTGGTGAAAGCGCTTTAATCCGTCCATTTCCGTATCATATTGAACCTCATGGTGAACCTACAATTGAGTCAAAGATTCGAAATTTTGAGAATAATTATCTTAAAAAAATAAGCGGAGCACCTATTCCATTAGCTGCGTATTCAAAAACAGAACACAATCCTAGAGGCTCAACACGAATTATGATGAGGTTGCTTCCATTAGATAACCAAAAAAATGTATTTTCCGAATTCGCAAAGTTTCTTGAAGGACCTATTGACACAACAGATCCTGGTGAGTTTGTGGTTATCAGGATACCTCGAACTCGTGTCAATTTAGCTAGGGGTGCAATAATGTCTGCGCAGGGTGAACTAAATAAACTGATAATACCTTCCGATAAAGTAAAAGACACTTCAGATTATCGTCAACGCCATATGTCTGTCCACGATGATGACGTCTTTCTTTCGCTCAGACCAAGGCTTTCGATTTCACCAGTACCTAGGTTGGCGATAGACAATCGACATAACGAACCATCGATTGCTTAGATTATTTAACTTGTGTCGCTATAACAAAAATGAGATAATCTCTGTAAATGAGCTCACTATCATCACAACCCTACAAAGGCACACGTGACTACTATCCAGACGATAAACGGATACAAAATCATATTTTTTCAGTGTGGCGCAAAGTATCAGAGAGTTTTGGATACGAAGAATATGGAGCACCACTGTTAGAACCGATTGAAATTTATGCAGCCAAAAGTGGCCAAGAGTTAACTAACGAACAAACATACACCTTTACTGATCGAGGTGGGCGACTCGTATCGATCCGACCAGAAATGACTCCGTCAATATCGCGTATGGTAGCTGCGAGACGCCAAGAGCTAGCTTACCCAGCTCGTCTATATTCGATTGCAAATTTTATGCGTTACGAACGTCCTCAGCGCGGTCGTGAACGTGAGTTTTGGCAACTAAACGTAGATATATTTGGGGCTGAAGGTGTTGGTGCAGAGGCCGAGATTATTGCAATGGCTGATGGAATTATGAAGGCTTACGGCGCGCAGTCCAGTGACTATGTGATTAAAGTTAACAATCGCAAACTTATAAACTACATGATGGCGCAGTATTTTGGCCTAGATGGTGTTCAGGCGCAATTGATGGTTAAATTATTTGACAAAAAAAGCAAGATTTCGGACCAAGATTTTACTGACCAAGCCACCGAGATATTTGGAGAAGGCGCCGAAAGTGGATTAACCAAGGTAAAGAAATTATTAGATGCCACCAGCATGGCTGATCTTCCGGATGAAATTCGTGGAAGTTCTGCAGTCAAAGAGGTTCAAGAGTTGTTTACGCTACTTGAGCGAGCTGGCGTTGACAGTTTAGTGTTTGACATCACCCTAATGCGCGGTCTTGATTACTATACAGGCATGGTTTTTGAAGTGTTTGATACTCACCCAGATAATAGCCGGTCGTTATTTGGTGGTGGACGCTACGATGGATTAGTAGGATTATTTGGTGCAGAACCGATTTCGGC
>DAOMNR010000055.1:0-4370 GCA_035443865.1 Candidatus Saccharimonadota bacterium
AAAGTATAAAGAGGCGTCAAAATCATTGCCAGCAAAAACGCTCCCACACTCAGTAGGAATGTTGAGTTTAGTTCACCAGTTAAATCGGTTAGTGCTGTAGTAGTCATGGTTATCCTCTCGGTTGGAGCT
Source organism: Candidatus Saccharimonadota bacterium (assembly GCA_035443865.1). Classification (GTDB taxonomy): domain Bacteria; phylum Patescibacteriota; class Saccharimonadia; order Saccharimonadales; family Saccharimonadaceae; genus UBA1547. Next base: position 130 of record DAOMNR010000055.1, read on the forward strand.
TTAAGTAATCTATCATCCAGTTAGAAATATCAGTAAATATAGGCTGGGCATCTCTGGCACCCTGCAGTGCCCTGTCTTTGCCTGACACCTGTACCATTATGACATATTTAGCGGTGGTATCGCCACCGAATCCGACATATGACCCAATGCTCTCGGTTTTACTATAACCACCGTCTTTTGGCACCTGTGAAGTTCCGGTTTTGCCACCAATCATATAGCCTTGCTTGTCGGTATAACCAAAAAAGTCCGATCGACCCTTAACGGTCATTTCTCGCACCTGATCGGCCGCTGATTTATTTACGATTTGCATACCGTCCTCAATTTTATCTGGAACGTACGTGCCATCTGGTTTAACTTCACCCGCCAGAACTGTCGGTGAATGATATACGCCACCGCTTACAATGGCACTAAATGCAGACGCAACCTGAATCATAGTTGTGTTCATACCTTGGCCAAACGCCATAGTAGCATACCTGACTGCACCACCCTGTACGTCGGTCGGTGGAATTATAATACCAGGCGACTCGCCACTAACCTCGATACCTGTTAATTGACCTAGTCTGAATTTGTCATGAAAATATGAATATAAAGTATCACGTGCCTGGCGTGTCACATGCGACCCGTCCCCTAACCGCTCTAATACTGTCACAAATCCAGTGTTTAACGACCAGTTAAGAGCGTGCTGAAAAGTAATCGTTCCAGTTTGGCCTAGCGTTGCATTCGAAATCACACTATCCTCAACTCTTATGTGGTCAGTGTTTACATAGGTAGCGGTTGGCGAAACAGCGTTTTTCTCGATTCCGGCTGTCATAGTTAAAGTTTTTATTACCGAACCGGGCTCGTACGGCTCTGAAACAATCGGATTATTGAACACCTCAGGATCTGAAACGGTATTAAATGTTGCAGGCTTATACGACGGCAGGTTTGCCATCGCCATTACCTGGCCAGTTTGTGGGTTCATAACTAGTACGCTACCCCTGGTAGCTCCAGTCCGTTTTAGCCCCTCCGCCAATGCCTGCTCAGCATAAGACTGAACATTACTATCAATTGTCAGAACAATGTTCTTGCCGTTAACGGCTGGCTGATTAATATTTTTGTTACCGATTGTTAGCGGTACGTCTCGTATGTCAGTCACAGACTGCAATAACCCGTCAGTACCGGTCAACTTGTCATTCTGCGCTCCCTCAACGCCGTAACGACCGACACCGCTGTAATCTACAAACCCCAAGGTTTGTGCCGCCAAGTCGTCTTCAGGGTAAACACGCTGTGACCCCTCCTGAAAACCAATGCCCGCTAGATTCTCAGCCTTAATTTTATCAGCCTGAGTTCTGGTAATCCTAGTTGCAAGTATTTGGTATCTGCTATCAACTTTATTTAACAGAGTTTTTAGATCTGGTCGCAAGTTACCACCAGCAATCCTCTTGAGAACGTCGATTATCTTATCGTCATTCTCTACGGTTTGCGGATCAGCAAAAACAGTATAAATCGTTTGATTCATTGCTAGTGGCACAGGTGTATTGCCATCAAGTGCATAAATAACCCCTCGCTTGGCAGGTATTGTTAGTCGTTTAATCTGTTCGCTGTTGGCTACTTCTACATAATGGCTATGTTGAATAATTTGCAAATAGAATAACCTAACAACAAACACAGCCATAGCGATTAAAACGATGGCTGCTAAGATTCGCGACCGGCTACCTTTTTGTAACTCTAACTTCATAAGCCTACTGCGATACGTAACTAGTGTGCTCTGGTGTTGTCATAGTAGAGGCAACGGCGCTACTTTTGATTGTTTCAAGCGCGGTTAGCCTGGCGTTTTCGATATCCAAATCACTTTTTTGAGTGTTTAGTTCTGCAATTTGGCTATCGACTTTCTGGGCAGCGTAGTCATATCCTGTAGCGCGAGTTGCTTGAGTTAAATAAATCAGTCCCAAAACCGTTATTAATAATGCAACCATAATAGTATGTGCAACAGGACCTAATTTAACTTGAGAAACAAATGCCACTGTGTTCTGGTTACGAGACCAACTTGACGAGCGACGACTATTAAAATATTGAGTTCTTTGATAAGACATGTGGTGGTTTTTCTATTTATGTTTATTTTGGCTCCTGCCGCCGGCAAACCGGCGACAAGATTGTTTGTTGTTACTTTACGCGAACTGTCACAATTTGTGTGACATCGGCGTATTGTACCGGAATGTGGATTGGCATGGTGTTTTGCCCTTTCCCTTTGTTTATTTTTTCACTGCGACACGTAGCTTGCTGCTACGGGCACGCGGATTGTGAACGTCGTTAATGTCTCCTGCGATTGGCTTTTTGGTCAGTGGCTCTAGCTCCGCTTCGTATCCCGATTCAAATTGACTTTTCATGAATCGTTTAACTATTCGGTCTTCTAGGCTGTGAAAGCTTATGATACCGACTCTCCCGCCCGGTTTTAACAGGCGAGGGAGTAATGGCATCAGGTCTTCGATTTGCCTTAGCTCATCGTTGACCGCAATCCGGAGTGCTTGAAAGGTGCATGTGGCAGGATGTGTTTTTTTCCATTTACCACGATATGTTTGTTTGATTAGACTGGCGAGCTGTTCAGTTTCACTTATTGGCCTGTTTTCGACTATTGCCGTAACAATTCGTCGTGCTACACTCAGTGGCTCTTCACCGTACTGAGTGATAATACGCGTCAGTTCCTCCGCCGAGGCGGTGTTAACCAGCGTTTCTGCGCTCATCGCCTGACGTCGGTCCATCCGCATATCTAGCGGACCTTTCCGTGAAAATGAAAACCCTCGCTCACTCTGATCGAGTTGTGGTGATGACACCCCCAAATCAACTAGTACCATGTCGAACGACTGACCCTCACCCTGTAATTGCTTTGCAGCGCTTACAAAATCAGTGTGCAGTAGCCTAACTCCCCTGTCCGAAAGTGACTTCAAACGCTTGATGGCGTAATCATCACGATCAACCAAAACAGATTCGGCATAATTCGTGGTTTTTTCTAAAATTAAACTTGCGTGACCACCGTAACCCGCCGTTAGATCGAGATAGCTCTCGCCTTTCTTTGGATTTAGTAATCTGTAAGTGTCATCTAGTAGAACCGGAACATGTAAAACAGAAATATCTATCGAATTTTCATCGGTCGAAGTTTCTGGTTGTGGTGGATGTTCTTTTATACTCATATAACCTCTCCAATATAACATGGACAGGTTACTCGAGATCACCTAACTGATAGCTAAGCTTTTTGTGTTTGTATGTGTTTGTTTTATATAAGTGTCCGAACAATCGTATGCGGTGAATGCCAAAGGCAAATCATGGTCCGCAGGATTATTCGGTTGAGAGACTTATGTGTGAGACTATCCCATAAAAACAAGTTTTTGTGGGGGCCCCGTGTGAGGTGGAGTTTTTTGGGAGGTGTGTTTTAAAGAAGGTGCGCGGATTTTTTAATGTGGTTCCGTAGCCCACTGCCTAACTACCAGATAGTTGATCTCGAGAGTTTTCTAATCGCTAAATTGTTAAAGTGCCAAAAAATCAGCTTATGCGTCGGCTTCTGCCGGAATCAAGCGCCAATAGGCACCTGCTCTTACCGCAATAACTGATCGGTCTATCCTAGCGTAGTCCAGCAAATGCTGTTCTATAGTCACTCGACCTTGTTTTTGGTCGAGTTCGGCATCGGTCTTGCCACGTCGGAACCGTACGTTCAGGTCAGCTGTCTTCTCATCGAGAATATTGCCGCCCAGTGCTGGTTCTACTTCCCTATCCCACACATGTTGTGGATATAGATGAAGGTATTGGCCAAAACCGCGAGTTAGTACGACACCGCTAGCAAATTCATTTCGAAGTTCTGACGGTATGGTTAACCGTCGCTTGTCATCAAGCTTTCGTTCGAAATAATCTACGCTTGCCATATCTTGTACCTTCTCGGCCCCGCTTAGGTTATTTTTTAATTTAGTGGTTGTTTGTTTTTAGGTGGTGCTAGCCACTTTTGCCACTGGACTCACTATACTACCCACTATTACCCACTTCAACCCCCAAGTTTGACAATAGACTAATATAAAGTGATAGTTATTCACAGTTTTGTGGATAACTGCTTATGTTTACAGGGGTAACAAATTTATGCTTAAAATTCACCTGTAGTGTTTTTAGCTATGGGTTAATTAACTTCGTAATCTTTTTACAACTGCAGCAAACCATTTAGCGCTTGGACGTAAACTACGTTTTCCGGTTGAATAATCGATTTCAACTAACCCAAACCT
>DAOMNR010000056.1:0-4365 GCA_035443865.1 Candidatus Saccharimonadota bacterium
CGCTTGTCATAAGTTTTCTTACCCTTACCTAGTGCTATGACGAGTTTAATATGTCGGCCGTGAGTTAGCATTTTAATGGGTACGATAGTCATACCAGATTGTTTGCGAGCCGCCAGATCATCGATTTGCTTGCGTTTTGCCAGTAGTTTACGTGGTGATGTGTCAATAGTTCGGGCGCCAGTATTACCCTTTTCATTCAGACGTAAGCTGAAGCTAGCATTGTTAAGCCATAATTCGTTATTTCGAATAGTAACGAACGAACCCTTTAGTTGGACGTGACCGTCTCGAGCTGCTCGTGTTTCCATGCCGGTAAGTGCCATGCCCACAACTAAATCCTCGTCCAGTGCGTAATCAAATTTTGCGCGACGATTTAGGATTGAGCTGGTGGTTGATTTGCTTTTTTTGGACTTAGCCATAATAGCCTTATTGTAGCAGAGAGGACTTGATTGCAGAGAGAAGTTTGCGAGCTGATTTATCCCAGTCATATTGTGAAATGTGTTTACTGCCCTGTTTGATAAGGTTTTGGCGTAACTTATCGTCTGACAACGACTTTATTTTGTTTGCAAGATCTTGTGCACTATCGGGGTTAAAGTACAAGGCGCCGTCACCTGCTACTTCATGGAAAATTGGAATATCACTGACTACAGTAGGTACTCCCATAGCAAGCGCTTCGGCGACTGGCAGTCCATAACCTTCGTCACGACTGGCCATCACCAGAACGGATCGATCAGCAAGGATATTGGCGTATTCTTGATCAGTTACACCGTTATGAAACACTACTTTTGCGCCTTTTGGTCGCAGTGAGTCAAGTTCGGTCATTCGGTTCGGCGTGATGCCACTGAGCAGGTGCAGAGTGTGGTTTTTAAGGTACTTTGTCGCTTTGATCAAAGTCTCGACGTTTTTATATTCCAAAAATGAGCCCATATAAACTATGTTGATTGGTTCATGCTTATTCGAAAGCGGTACGGTTAGTTGGTCGGTTAAATCCTGTGGGGCGTTAGGGATTACTATGACTTGGCGCTTAGTGAGTTTGGCGCCTAGGATTGATTGTTTGCTGGTTTCACTTACTGTAGCTACCATGTCGGCACTGTTTAGCGTAATGCGTTGAGGTACATACGTTAGATGGTACAGCCACCAACCAAATCTGATAATTGGGTTAAAGTATTTGGGAGGAGTTCGGAATTTGTAATAAATCATGTCGTGCAGTGTTAGAATAAGTTTGAATCTGCGACCGAACGAACCCATGGTTTGCATTGGCGAGAACACCACATCGGGTTTGTAACGATTTAAAATCAATGACGTCAACGGTTCTTTGATGGACGTTGGTTTATGGATTATCAAGTAGTCACAATTGTCTGGTAGTTTAGTTAGTTGATTGACGTCATGAATCAAAAAAACTACCGGAGTAATCCTAAACAAACTAGCTGCTAACTCGGCACTAAAACGGCTAATCCCATCGTGGTGGTTTGTTCTGATGTAACGTGCGTCAAACAGCAATTTCATATCTACATGAAATTGTAACATGGTATAATCAAACGCATATTATGAAGATATTGATCGCATCGGATTTACATTTTCCGGTTATCAACGGTGTTGCAACTTTTAGTCGAAACCTAGCCCGTGGTCTAGCCGCTAGGGGCCATGAGGTTTTAGTCATTGCGCCTAGTCAGACTGGCAGAAAGTACAAGGAAATAGATGTAAATCATGTGGTGACTAGGACAGTTGCAGTTCCCTTCCCGTTTTATCAAAACGTTAGGGTCTCGCTAACACCAACCCGTGAAGTAAAGAAAATTATTAATGAATTTGAACCTGACGTTATTCATATTCAAATGCTTATGTGGATTGGGCAGGCTGCTATGAAAGTTGGTAACAAAAACGGAATTCCGATTGTTAGCACTAATCATGCTATGCCTGAAAACTTGATGGATAACCTGAAGCTACTTGCCCCACTGGCGCGTCCGATTAATTATATGCTAACTGAATACGGCAGACGGTTCCATTCAAAGTCTGACTTTGTGACATTACCGACTCAATCTGCAATTAATATGTTCAAAGCATCCAAGAAAATGAAGGTGCCACTAAAAGCAATTTCGAACGGAATCGACCTGAATGAATTTAATGTCGGAGAGGCTTCAGCGAAAGTTTATAAGAAGTTTGGGATACCAACCGATTTGCCAATCATTACATTTGTTGGACGTTTAGATGCCGAGAAGCATATCCCGGTTTTGATCAAGGCATTTAAAAAAGTTTTAGAATCAATGCCGGCACACTTATTAATCGTTGGCGATGGTGGTGAGTCGAATAATTTGAAGTTGCTGGTAAGTGATTTAGACCTCAGGTCGAACGTTACTTTCACTGGCCGGGTTAGCGAAGAAGATAAAAAAGACTTGCATCGTATGGGAACTGTTTTTGCAATGCCGTCACCCATGGAGCTACAAAGTATTGCAACGCTTGAGGCGATGGCCAGCGGCATGCCTGTTGTCGCTGTTGATGCCGGCGCGCTGGTCGAGCTTTGTCATAGTAATAAAAACGGTTATCTATGCGAACTGGATAATGACGATGAGATAGCAGAAGCTTTAGTAAAAATCATTCGTAACCCTAAACTTCGTGAGAAATTTTCGAAAAAAAGTTTAGAGATTGCTAACAAAAACGATTTGCAACATACTCTAGATCAATTTATTGAAATCTATACCAATTTAATCAAATAAATTTTTTGATCTCGTCGGCAATTTGGTCTGGCGTTTCGTAATGCGTCAGATGGCCGACGTTTTTGATAATGCTTAACTTTGCGTTGGGGAAAAGTTGAAGTAGTTCTTGCTGTTTGTTAAGGGGTGTAATGTCATCGATGTCGCCAGCTATTAGTAGTGTTGGCGTTTTAATGTTGGCAGCCGTGTCGCGGACTGTATTTTGGACTGACGTTCTAAAAGCCTCTGCGACAACAGTTGGGTTTGCAAACGTACTAAAGTGAGTTAGGTGTTGGTTGTGGATGAACTTTCGTAAATCTTTGTTTTTGGTTTTGGCCATAGTGATGCTCATAATCATTACGATTGGCTTGGCGGATAGCCAAACGGTTGATACTTGTTTTGGTAACTTGCGTCCAATCCAGTAATAAAATAGTGCTAGTCGGGTCATAATTGCTTTGGGGCCTTGTAGAGCTGGGGCGCCGATTGGGTTAACTAAGATAAGTTTTGAGATGACGTTTTTGTGTTTGGCGGCGAAGGATGCTGCAACTATACTTCCAAACGAATGACCAAGTAAAATCGGCGGGTTAGATAGTTGAAGATGCTGAATGAATAAATCTAGCCAGGAAACATAATTATCGAGTGTATGTGCGTCATCAAACGGTTCAGTTCCTCCAAAACCCGGTAGGTCTGGAATTATAATATGAAAATCTGGTAGTTGTTTTGCAATCAAATCTAGACCATGGTGAGTACCGCGAAAACCATGAATCATTATAATTACAGGTAAAGTATTGTCATGGTAGGTTACAGATTTGGTAATTTTGCCATTAATCTTAAAATTGTTTTTTGAATTCATTAGTTTAATTATATCTGAAATACGGTAGTTATGACACTACGGCATAAATTAGGATAAGGTATTTTCTCTACCACATTACCCCTATTAGTGATAGGATTGTACAGATATGATTGCAGATATTACTATTAGCGAAAAATCTTTTGGTCCCAAAATTTTAATGAGTGGGATTAAGTTTAGTATTGATGACCACGAAAAAATCGGCGTGATTGGACGTAATGGTATTGGTAAATCAACTCTTTTTGGGATATTAGCTGGCGTCGACAAAGACTTTACGGGTAACGTTATATATAAACGTGGCGTTGTGGTTGTTTCGACTGCTCAGGAACATCACGACCTGGGTGATACGACTGTTTTGCAATATGTCCTAGCAGGATTACCTGAATACAGCAACCTAAGTCGAATAATTGAGACTTACCCCGAAAAAATGGGCGATAATATGAAATTAATTGATGAATATACTCAGGCACTTACGCGGTTTGACGACAAAGGTTTTTACCAAATTGAAGAACAAATTGAGCGCGAACTAGATAAATTTCTCTACCTTGTCTGGTGGCCAAAAGCGTCTAGTCGAGGTTGTAAAAGTCATGCATAGCGATGCCAATTTAGCGTTAGTCGACGAACCAACCAACCATATGGATTACATAGCTAAACAGCAGTATATTGATTGGATGAAAACAGCGCGTGAGGCGATGCTTGTCATTACCCATGACCGAGATGTTTTGAGCGAGGTCGATAGAATAATCGAGCTCAAAGATGGTGAAAACGCAAATTACAAAGGCAACTATGATGCGTATCTAAAGCAAAATGCCGTTAGCACTGGTACTCAAA
>DAOMNR010000057.1:0-4167 GCA_035443865.1 Candidatus Saccharimonadota bacterium
AGGCGATTGAGTCACCGCTGATCGAGGTTTCAATCGATGGTGCCAAAGGTGTACTGTTCAACGTTACTGGTGGTTATGACATGAGTATGAGTGAAATCCAAGAAGCAGCCGAGATTATAACTAGCGCTGTTTCGCCTGATGCTAACATCATTTTTGGCGCCACACTTAAACCTGACCTAGAAGATGAGTTGATTATTACAGTTATCGCAACTGGATTTGATTCGGCCTACTTCCACGGAGAGTCTGAGGCAACTGAGGAAAAAGCAGTTTTAACAGACACCTATGATGCTGATGACGCAGTCAAAGATATCGATATGAATCTAGATCATTCTGAATCTGCAGCTGTGTTTGCCGAAGAAAATCAGGATAATATTTGGAATCAACCTACCGAAAACGAAGATGAGTCCGACACGCCGGCTTTCCTAAGGCGACGCAAGAAACATCGCAAAAATTCTGACGACAAAAAAGAAGAAGACCAGGATAAATAATAGCCATGGCTAGTTACAATATCGGCGACAGTAAAGTAATTGAATCGCGTGAAGTTAGTGACGGCGTAACAATTCGTCGCCGACGTGAATCACCTGACGGCAAACGATTTACAACCTATGAGCGTGTAGAAAAGCCTAACCTTGCGGTCGTCAAAAAGGACGGCGTGCGTGAATTATTCGACCGTGACAAATTATCAAACGCAATCAAGCGTTCTGTCGGTAAGTTTTTTGCCTCAGAGGTCGAAGTCGAAGAGATGATTAGTGAAATTGAAGACGCCTTGTACGCAATTGGCGAAAATGAGATTACATCCAAGCAAATTGGCGACAAGGTACTGGATGAGCTGGCGATGCGGAATGAAGTGGCTTATGTGCGTTTTGCCAGTGTTTACCATGAATTCAAAACACTCGATGATTTCGTAGCGATTTTGGAGCAGCGTCGTAAAAAACGAGTAAAGTCGTAGGCAAAACATGAAGGCGGTGGTGATTTACAAAGAGCAAACAGATTACGCCCGAACTGTAATCGATTATTTGCGTGATTTTGAACGCCAAACCGGCCGTAAACTTGAAACCATGGACCCAGAAACCCCTGATGGAGCGCAATTTTGTCGAGTTTATGACGTAGTTGAGTATCCAACCATTTTGGCACTTAGCGATAATGGAATTTTACAAAATATGTGGCGAGGACTACCATTACCAACTATAACGGAGCTTAGTTATTATGCTTAAATTCCTTAAACGTCCTAAAAAACTCAGTCGGGCTGATACCTGGACGTTTGGATTGATATTAGCGTTTGGTGCTGTTGGAACACTGGCCAGTTTGGTTTTGTCCATCGATGAGATCAACGTATTAAAGAATCCAGATGCGGTTTTGAGTTGTTCGTTTAATATCGTCTTGAACTGTTCAACCGTCATGCAAACCTGGCAGGCGAGCCTACTGGGATTCCCTAATATGTTTATTGGCCTGATGGCCTTTCCTGTGATTATGACCGTTGGTGTTATTGGACTGAGTGGCGTTAAACTCAGGTGGTTTTATAACGCAGCCAACTTGGGCCTGGCGGTTTGCGCAGTTTTTGCATACTGGCTGTTTTTTAGCAGCGTTTATACAATTGGTACGCTTTGCCCATGGTGCTTAACAGTGACGTTTAGTTCTACGATGTTATTTGCCGCAATTACTTACTACAACTTGCACGAGAATAATTTTGGCTTATCAAAGTCGATTAATGCCCGGGTCCAAAAATTTCTTCAAAAAGGTTATTTGCAACTGATCGTCGCCGCATGGATTGTGGCTATGATTGGTTTGGTGGTCATTAAATTCGGCGAATCATTATTCGCATAAAGGAGCCTATATGGCAGAGAAAAGCAAAATAGTAAATTATTCCAACGCTTGGTTTGCATTGGCGATCACTAGGATTGGACTAGGTTTCGTATTTTTGTGGGCATTTATGGATAAAATGTTTGGGTTTGGATTATCTACACCGCCAGCAGGTTCATGTGTCGCAGGTGTTTCACCAACAGCAGGCTTTTTGTCGGCAGTTGGCGAAGGTTCAGGTCCGTTTGCAGGAGTATTTAGTGCCATCGCCGGTCAACCATGGGTTGACTGGTTTTTCATGGGTGCATTACTGGGTGTGGGGCTGGCATTAATACTAGGAATTGGACTGCGGATTGCTGCGGTTGCAGGTGCTGCACTGGTAATATTGATGTGGGCGGCATTATTACCGGTTAAATCTAATCCGTTTATTGACGATCACATTATCTACGCTCTAATTATGATTGTGTTCGCACTTAGCCCACGAAGGGTTAGTTTAGTTAATCAGTGGTTAGCGATTCCGATTGTCAAAAAGAATCCTTGGCTTTGGTAATCTAAACGTAGCCAATGCCGATTTTTAATGTATAATAACTCTTAGAGGCACCCTAAGTAGTAGGTTAGCGGCTATCACCCGCGAAAGTCTGTCGGAAGAAATCTATCAAGAAATTAGAACCGAACGGTATTCGACTCGTTAGATCGAAAAACTAAGCGCTAAGAAGAATCTCTTTTTAGAAACTGGATGGTACCGTCCGCACCCGCGGATTCCAGTGACTAAATAGGGATTTTTTGTTTTAAAAGGAGAACGAATGCCAGAGAAAGAACAATTTAGGCCGTCTGAGGAAGTAATCAAGAGAGGCAATATTTTTGAACTTGTTCATTTATCTCAAGAAGATGGGCGAATTTTTGAAGTTGCGCGTCGCGCTCCAGGTGTTAGGGTGATTATCGCTGATAAAATTAATGAAAAGATATTACTGACAAGAGAATTCAGACGAGAGCTTAATGCGTGGGACTATCGTTTACCTGGCGGAAAGGTTTTTGATTCACTTGAAGAGTATGGTACTTTTCGTGGTGCGGGGGGTGACATCTTGGTACCGGCTAAATCCAAGGCAATTGATGAAGCCGCTGAAGAAGCTGGGATAGTAATTAGTGCACTACATGAGGTGAAAAAATCTACCTTAGGTGCGACAGTTGAGTGGGATTTATATATTTTCGAAGCTGACGCCTGGAGCCAATCGGATAGTGGTCAGAAACTCGAGACTGGCGAACGAATCGAAGCTGACGCCTGGGTTAGCTATAAAGAAGCGCAAGCCATGATAATGGATGGAAAGATGCAAGAAGAGAGAGTTGCATTATCTTTACTGCAGTGGCTGCATATACAGAAGGAGAAAGAATAGAATGAAATTCAAAGCAAACACGCGTCGCCGGGCGGCTGAATACGAAAAAGATTTAGTTCAGCAGTGGAAGACGAACAAAACATTTGAAAAATCGGTTGAAATGCGACCGATCGATAACTCATACGTTTTTTATGACGGTCCGCCGTTTATTACTGGCGTACCGCATCACGGAACGTTACTGTCGAGCGTCATCAAAGACGCTGTGCCTCGTTACCAAACTATGAAAGGCAAGCGAGTTGAGCGTGTTTGGGGATGGGATAGCCATGGACTGCCGGCCGAGAACTTTGTCGAGAAAAAATTGGGTATTGTCAGCCGCCACGAAGTCGGCGAAAAGATTTCACTAGAAGATTACATCGTTACCGCTCGTGACAGCATGGTGTCTAACGCTGCGCTTTGGGAAGACACAGTCGATCGAATTGGTCGCTGGGTAGACTTCAAGGGCGCCTACAAAACCATGGACAAAGATTACATGGAATCTATTTGGTGGGCTTTTAGCGAGCTGTACAAAAAAGGCAAAATCTACGAGGGCGAACGCGTCCTAATGTATGACACCAAATGGGCAACGCCGCTATCTAAGGCCGAAGTCACAATGGACGCCGGTGCCTACATTGAGGTTACCGACCCTAGTGTTTACGTTAAATTTAAACTATTAGAAGATAATAAGTCGAAAAGAATTACGGCCGTAAAAAAAGATGCAAGAGTCTTATTTGTTTGTTACTCAAACGCAGGTCGCTCACATTTTGCTCAAGGTTTTTATAATCACCTTACTAAAACTAATAACGCTGAATCGGCCGGAGTTAGTCCAGATGCTCCCTGGAAAGTGGCGTTAAGTCTTGTTGAACTTGAAACTATCTTGGCAGAATTAAAACCAGCCGGTATTAAAACGACTGCAACGATGGACGAGGTTGGCGTTGACGTTTCGGGGCACAAACGCCAGCAATTAAAACCGGAAATGCTAGAAAAATATGACCTTATTGTG
>DAOMNR010000058.1:0-3775 GCA_035443865.1 Candidatus Saccharimonadota bacterium
GTGAGCAACATAATCCTCGTCAGCTTCGCGAATTTGAACAGATGGATACTGGGCGTAAATTTGCCCCTCGACGAAGCTACGTAGTGTTCTCGGTACCCAGACATAAAAACGGATCTGGCCATTAACAGATGCAATTTCAAAACTTAGGTGTTCTTGCCTGCCATCACTTAATTTAAGTTCGCTTTTGTTGCGGAGTATTCCGTGCAGGCTAGCAAAAAGCTGTTCGGCGGCTAGTTCTTTTTTGTCATTTGCGCGTGGAATTTCAAGTATTAACAGATCACTTTCAGGTTCAAGGCTGTTATCTAGACGCTTATAATTGCGCCAGGTCAAGAATCCGAGGATTGCTACGACGGGCAACCAAACATACCATTGCAATAGAAAGTTGAAAACTGATGATAAAATGCCCATAATTACCTTTTTATTGTCTCATCCAAGAGACTACTTGGCAACTTATGCCTTAACTTCTGGCGCCAGTGTATAGGTTGCTTTGGCAACACGTTTAAATTCTGACTTGCTTTGAAGGTTCAACAGAATAGTTGTTTCTTTAACGTGGCGGCTTTTTAGAACACGTTTGACGATTTCGTCGCGGTGCAAGGGCTCAGCTGATTTGCGGAGTACGTCGGCGATAATATCAGCAACGGTACCCTTACTAAAGCCCCAGGTGTCTAGTGCATAGATACCGCGACCAATTAATACGAAGCGCTTGTCTTTGATTAATTCGTTGTGGATTGCCTGGGTTGTGACGTCTTTACGCTTGAAGCTACTGTCTTTGATTGATTTAGCAATCGCAGAAAAGTGCATTGGTTTGCCGTTTTCTTCTAAGATGACGAAGATTTTGTCACGAATATTTTTAGGATTGACGGTTGGCCATTTAATTAGGCCCCAGTTTTCTTTGAGGTGAGCGAGTAACTTAGAAACGGTAGCAAGGGCACGGACATAGTTAGGGTGCTCATAGTTTAGCTGTGTATGTAGCTCTTCGATGGTGATTGGTTGACCGTGTTTTTTGATGGCAGCGACAATTGCGTCAACTTCTTGGCGAATTTTCTTTTCGTCGCCATATTCACGGATACCTACGCTGTGGTGGTAGTTATCGTTTTCGTTAATAACAGTAAGCCCCGGTGCCAGCTCTGAGATAAATGCAACATGAGATCGTTCGCGTTGGTCACTAGTTCGGCCTAGTAAACTGTCGGTTAGGTCAGAGACGCGAGCGATGCGTCCCATCTCGGTTAGTTCACGAATAATAGATTTTTCGAGTGCCAGGACAGCATCAGCTTTGCCGTCTTGGGCGGCTGTACGAAGACGTGACAAAATAGCTTTTTCAAGCTGTCGTACACGTTCACGGGTAATACCAAGCAACTCCCCTATTTGTTCTAGGGTTTCACGGCGGTCGTATAGTCCGAAACGGCGTGTAATAATCTCGCGTTCGCGCTCTTGGTCAATCACAGCCAAAATGTCGTTTACGCCAGCTTTAAGGTCGATTTTTTGTTCTGATGCTACTGTCTCGCTCATTAATCTGTTCTTTCTCTCTGCCACCAAAGAGGAGTGTTTTTTATATATCTAACTTAGATTATAAAAGATTATTTTGTTAATGTCAAACACTTTGTGTACTGAACTCATTATACCATGAAGTAGACGCTCTATGTAAATAGTGTTATGAGTTTATTAGTAGCAATTTTAGGTTGTTTTATCGCTTTTTAGTCGGTTTTTTAGTGGTAGCTTTGCGCTTACCGCTCTTGAACGGACGCTTTTTAGATGCAGGAGCAGCTGCGATTAATTCAATGGCTTGTTCGTGGGTCACGTCTTCGGGTTTGACGTCTTTGGGTATTTTGGCGTTTTTGGTTCCATCAGTAATATATGGACCATAACGACCCCTTAGAACCTTGATGCCATCGCCAAAGTCGGCGATATTTTTCTCGGCTTCGGCTTGTAATTTAGCGGCATATAGTTCAAGTGCTTGTTCGATAGTTATGTCATGGGGGTCGAGCGGCTTGATACTTACGAACAACTTGCCGATTTGGATGTATGGACCGAAACGGCCGATGTTGGCCTTGATGGTCTCACCTTCTGGTGTTTCGCCGACGATGCGCGGTAGTTTAAATGCATGTAAGGCTTCGTCTAAAGTGACAGTTTCAATCTTGACGCCTTTTGGCATTGGTGCAAACTGAGGTTTATTATCTTTGTCTTCGGTACTGCCGAGCTGTAACATTGGTCCGAAGCGGCCAAATCGTGCCAAAATTGGCTTGCCTGATTTGGGATCGATGCCAACTTCTCGAGCCTGCGCCACCTTGCTGCGGTCGATATCACCTGACCCGGCAATTAGTTCATGGAATGGTTTGTAGAAATTATCTAGCATTGTGTTACGAGCCAGAGACCCGGCGGCGATTTGGTCAAACTGTTCTTCGACTGATGCCGTAAAGCCGTAATCTACAACTTGTTCGAAGTGATTGCTCAGGAAATCGCTAAGAATTTGGCCAGCCGCAGTCGGGACTAGCTTGCCCTTGTCTGAACCAGTTTTTTCTTGAACAATAACTTTATTCACGCTGTTATCTTGTAGTGATAGCTCGATAATATCTCTCGGGTTGCCTTCGTTTTCGCCCTTTTCGGCATAACCGCGGACTTGGACGGTATTAATTATTGTGGCGTAGGTTGAAGGTCGTCCAATGCCGAGATCTTCGAGCTTTTTAACTAACGCGCCCTCGGTGTATCTAGCTGGTGGACGCGCAAATACTTGCCTGGCAACCACTGACGCTAGATCTAGTATGTCACCACTGTTGACGGCTGGCAAAATGTCAGCGTCTTTTTTGCTGCCGCCGTAAACGCGCAGGAATCCGTCAAATATAATTACTTCGCCCTTCGCTTCAAAGTTGGCTATTGGAATTTGGTTCGCCGTACGGCGAATGGAATTTGGCGAATCAATCGCAATTGTGACGGTGGTTTTTTCTAGTTTAGCGGGGGCCATTTGGCTGGCTAGTGTGCGATTACGGATCAAATTATATAGTTTTTGGTCGTATTCATTACCACTGGCATGTTCAAGCGCCATGTTGGTTGGTCTGATGGCTTCGTGTGCCTCTTGAGCGCTAGCAGATTTAGTCTTGAAAGCCCGGACGAGAGAATATTCTGGACCATACTTAGACTTGATGAATTCAGTTGCTGCGGCGATTGCTTGACCGCTAAGTGTCATCGAATCAGTACGCATATAGGTAATTTTACCCTCTTGGTACAGCTTTTGGGCGGATGACATCGTAGCTTTGGCACTAAAGCCTAGGCGGCTGTTGGCGTCTTGCTGCAAAGTCGATGTCGTAAATGGAGCTGATGGATTACGAGTTGAGGGGCTGGTTGATACGTCTGTAACTGTAAACTTGGCATCAATTAAACTTTCTAGGAATTCTTTGGCTTCAATTTCGGTTTGGAATTTGTTTGGTAGTTCTGCCTTTAATATATCGCCACTGGACGTAAATTCAGCCGTAACTTTAAATGTGAATGATCCTTCGAATGAATCAATCTCTCGTTCGCGTTCGACTAGTAGTCTAACGGCTGGTGATTGAACTCGTCCGGCTGACTTGCCACCAGGCACCTTCTGCCAGACAACTGGCGATAACTCGAACCCTACAATTCGGTCTAGGATTTGGCGGGCTTGCTGGGCCTGGACTAGGTCTATATCGATTGAGCGAGGGTTTTTGATCGCTTTTTCGATGGCGTCTTTTGTGATTTCGTGAAACACGATACGTTTAGTGGTTTTGGTATCAAGTTTCAAGACTTCGCATAAGTGCCAAGC
>DAOMNR010000058.1:3812-4109 GCA_035443865.1 Candidatus Saccharimonadota bacterium
CCAGCCAAACGGTCTCGGCATCTTTGACAGCCCGACGTAGTTCAGCGACGGTCTTTTTCTTTTCAGGATCAATTTCATATATCGTTTCATAACCATTTTTGACGTCGATTGGTTCAGCGCCACCTTTGACCTTTTTAGCAATAGATCGGATATGACCGACGCTAGATAACACCTTAAAATCACTGCCGAGATACTTCTCGATAGTTTTGGCTTTGGCTGGTGACTCGACTATTACTAAATTCTTCATACAATACTTATGTTCGCTTGCTAGCTAAACACAAAGCTAAACTTTACACA
>DAOMNR010000059.1:0-3841 GCA_035443865.1 Candidatus Saccharimonadota bacterium
CGGTCGCGGACATGTTCAATTAATTCCCACAGGTGACGCCGCGCCTGCGGGTCTAGACCCGTAGTGGGCTCATCTAGGAAAAATACCTTAGGACCGTGTACAAGGGCTGTAGTAATGCTCAGACGCTGCTTTTGACCACCAGATAAGGTCTCAACGTAACTTTTGGCCTTATCCTCTAGGTCAACGTCACGCAGGAACTGCAATGGATCGACTTTTACACCATAAGCGGCCGCGAACATTTCGATTACTTCGGTTAGTCTAGTTTTGTCCTGAAAAGCCGGGGTTTGAGGTTGAACGCCAATCAGCCGCTTAATTTTGTCAGGATTTTTGGCGACATCAATGCCATCGATTGTGACCGAACCCGAATCAATCGAGCGCAAAGTCTCCATCATTTCAAGTGTTGTGGTTTTGCCAGCGCCGTTTGGGCCTAAGATACCAAATATTTCGCCCTTTTTAACAGAGAAACTGACGCCGTCAACAGCCTGTTTATCGTCATATTTTTTCTTCAAATTTTTTACTATAATCATTGAACTCATTCGTCTATTTTACACTGCTATTTTATTTTTTTCCATCAAAAAAGCCCCCAAAATTGGGGGCATTTTTT
Organism: Candidatus Saccharimonadota bacterium; assembly: GCA_035443865.1. GTDB lineage: Bacteria > Patescibacteriota > Saccharimonadia > Saccharimonadales > Saccharimonadaceae > UBA1547. The sequence goes on from DAOMNR010000059.1 coordinate 605, forward strand.
GGCACCTGTTTGTTTGGCTATACTATACTACCAAACGCGCTTATGGTGCAAGTCTAATTAATAATTAGACTATTTTTTCTTAGAAACAGTCAAGAAACCGTTGCGTGGGTTTTCTTTGACTACGCGGTCTGCAGGTAGATCAACTGGGTGACCTTTTGCATTTTTCTCTACTTTTGCGAAAAAGTAGATTGTTTGTGGTTTGCCGCCACGAAGTGTAACTTCGGTGCTGTGCAAGTAGTAAGTGACGCCCTTTGAGTTTGTGTGCTTGTAAGCCATGATAACCTTGTACCTCCTGTTAGTGCTATACGTGAGCTAGAGTACAACCTGGCGCTCTCGGTGTCAACGGTTAGATGCTTTTATAGTGACGATTTAGCATTAATCTAAGCACCAAAAGACTGATTGTGCGGAGTAGTATTACTAGGGCGATCACGGCTGTAACTACGACTGACCAACCCGCAAAATCTGGTGTCCACAAGGGCGACGCAAAAACGTGTAAATATAGGTTAGACGATGGTAGTTTAACTGCCTCGGTTAGGTTACTTGCGGCCGGATATTTATCTAATTCACTAAAGGTACATTGTAAATATGCTTGTGACCACGAGGAGAACCGTGGTGCGCAAACTTCCTGGGCTTTTTTGTAAATATTGCCATTTGGATTTTCGTCCGAGGCGGCCTTGTCATAAGCTTTTTGGACGTCACGCTTATAGCTAGCCTGCAGGTAAAGTCCTTTGCCCATGTCGGTATTCATGTGCGACGAAACATAGCGTTGTAAGTCATACAACCTATTGATGACTGCGTCGGTGTTGCCAGCCTCATCAGCCGCCGTCACTGCACCGCGTCGTTCGATCATTCCAATGTTATTTAGCCTAAGAAAAGTCATGGACACGAAAATTGAAATAATCAAAAGTACCACCAGCTGCCAAGTCTTGACGCGCTGAAGCTGTTTTATGCTGTGTCTGACTTGTTTTTTATCGGCCATTTATCCCCACCATGAATATTAAAACTAGTATAACACGGGGGGTTATTTGCGATATAGTTGGAACCGAGCTGTCATAATCAACAAAATCGCAGCGGCCGTAATAACAAAGAATATCCTAAAGCCGATTTCCATGCTGCCTGAAAGCATCAAACAGATTAAGAATATTCCACACGCTACCGACGTTCCGACCATCGACATCACCTCTATTCCCATCAGGTACATCACCCTGTGTCCGGACAAATCAGCTGTATCGAACATACCGCGAGTAAACGCCATGGCCTGAGCGGTAGTGGCTACTTCATCAGTTACGTTTACGCCAACAACACCGGCAGGCGACACGACCGCCGCCCTAGTAAGGTGGATTAATGAATCGGCTATCACCCCCGTCTTTAACAACAACCCGCCTTTTCGATTATCGATTAGTTTACCGAATATATACGACGAGGCAATAGCCACGACAATGGTTATCGAGGCTAGTATTCCTAAGACGACGTAAATTTCATTGTTAAAGTTAGGGAATATGACAATAGCGATAAACAGCCCCCAAATCGTACTGGTAGCAACAATATCAAACCCAACCCCGACTCTCGCGAACATACTAGGTATCGCCATCTTCCAGGGAAAACCTTTGATCGCGATGCGTTGATGCCTCTCGACTCTATCAGCCGTTCTAAACAAAGGTGCGGCCGCAAATATAAACATTGATCCAGCCACCCACATCGTTACTGATGGACCAAATAATAGTGCGATCAAACCACCAATAACTGGGCTAACACCAATCGCAATCTTTTCGAGGATGTTCATAAAGCCGATTTCTTTGCCAGCATGGGCCATACTTTTAACTCTGGAAAACTCTACGAAATAACATATCTCGTGCAATGTTCCTGAAATCCCCATACAAACTCCAGAGAAAATCAAGGCAGGCAGACCAACATCAGGCACAAAGCCGAGTGAAATCATGGCCGGGATATATAAAATATTGGCAAGTAAAATGCCTTTTTTTGATCCAATTTTGGCAGCAAATATGCCTGACGGCACAGCTATTAAGCCTTTCATGATGAAAAATAGCGCCCAAAACCCAATAATAAACTCTAGACTATACCCGATTTTGTATAGATAAACCGATGCAAACCCAGACCCGAGATTTAATGCAACCACCCGCATTGTCTTGGCAGCGTAAAGCTCGCCCACCTCGCTAAAGGTGGCGTAGCGCCAAAAATGACGACGTGCAAATACTTTGAATAAGAACTTTTTTAGCATATTGTTTGTGTTTAATCTTTCACCTATTACATCACAGTTAACCTTAAAGTTAAAGTGTTATACTATCGTTATGAATATATACTTTTCTGGCATCGGTGGCGTTGGGATTGGACCGTTAGCTGAAATTGCCCTGGATGCTGGATATTCTGTGTCTGGCTCAGATTTAGCCGATAGTTTAGTCACTAACCAGCTGAGAAAAAGGCAAGTTGAAATCAACATCGGCCAGGATGGTGCGTTTTTAAAATCAAAACACGAGGCAAAACCAATCGACTGGTTTGTGTACACCTCTGCCTTGCCAGATGACCACGCCGAACTTGTTCTGGCACGCAAACTAGGTATAAAAACCGCCAAGCGTGACGAATTGTTGGCATATATCATCAAAGAAAAACATTTAAAACTAATTGCCATTGCTGGTACTCACGGTAAAACCACTACGACCGGCATGATGATTTGGTCGCTGCAACAACTAGGTATTCCTATTAGCTACTCGATCGGTACCACCATGAGCTTTGGGCCGAGTGGCAAATTCGATGCCAGTAGCGAGTATTTTATTTATGAATGTGACGAATTTGACCGCAATTTCTTGCATTTTCACCCTAACATCTCACTGATAACAGCAATTGATTACGACCACACCGATACGTACCCAACTAAACAAGAATACCTAGATGCCTTTCATGACTTCGCCGAACAGAGTGGCCAGGTAATGAGTTGGGCCGATCAGCATGGCGAGATTTTTGACGGTTTATTCCAGGTTAGTCTGCTGGCGAACAACCAAGTTAACGATATAAACCTAGCGGGACTACATAATCGACGTAACGCTACACTAGTTCAAACTGCATTGCTGTGGATTGGAATTACAAACGACACGGATAAAATACTAGAAAGCTTTCCAGGTACAGATCGCCGGTTTGAAAAACTAGCTGATAATTTATACAGCGATTACGGACACCACCCGACAGAGATCGCTGCAACTCTACAAATGGCACGCGAAGTTT
>DAOMNR010000060.1:0-3827 GCA_035443865.1 Candidatus Saccharimonadota bacterium
CTTAACTCTGGAGTTGACCTGAAACTGTCAAATATATAAGTCTTAAACCCATTAGCCGCACAAACACTAGCTGTGTACTCGCTAAGCTCGGGTGAGCTGAGTCGTGTATCGCAGGCGATTACAACACCTTTTTCTGAAGCATTCTCATCAAAAATTTTGGCATATTCACAAAGAGCCTGTGCTGACTCGCCAACTGTCACTTTATTGATTCGATTTGAACCAAGTCCAGTTGTACCGCGACGACCACCAGTTCCAAATTCGATAATTTTAAAAAATGCATCTTCTAGAGCTTGCCACTCCTCATTTTTTATCATAGTCACTAGTTCAGGCCTGTACTCGCAGTATTTTGGCTCATTCAGCCAGTTGTTTATGTTCTTGATCGCCTGTTCAGATAAATTATCTCTTGATAGGTTCACTCTTTACCCTCCGTCAAAATAATACGATCAACGTACCAAAACAAAAGTATTTTTACCTTTTTTGATTAAAGAGACACTACTTATTGACTGATCGGTGTTGATTTTCGTGCCATTTACAGATATAGCACCACCTTCAATCAGTCGCTTCGCATCACCATTACTGGGTGACACACCCGACTCAACGAGGATGTCTATAGTTGACTGCCCAGTTTTTATAGTCGGAATTTCGGCGGCTAAAGCGTCAAGATCACCCTCGTTTAATGAGCTGAAGTCAGCACCGCCAAATAAAACATCTGTCACGCGCTCAACCGATTCGAATCGCTCTTTGCCGTGTACCAACGTCGTAACTTCCCGTGCCAAAACTTTTTGCGCTGCGCGTTTTTCGGGGTTTGTCTGTGACTGACGCCCTAAATCTTCAATTTCTTCTTTTGATAGCATAGTGAAGACCTTCAGCCAATCGATGACGTCTTGGTCACCAGCATTTAGCCAAAATTGATAGAACTTATATACACTAGTTTTCGACGGATCTAGCCATATCGCACCACCCTCGGACTTACCGAACTTGACGCCAGTAGTTTTATTGACTACTAGTGGTGAGGCGTAAACATGTGCTTCCTTGGACTCTATTCGACGTATTAAATCAACTCCTGCTACTGAATTACCCCATTGATCAGCGCCACAGAGTTGCAGAGTAACACCAAATTCTCGAAATAAATGCAAAAAATCGTACCCTTGGATTAATGAATAGCTAAACTCCGCATAACTAATACCCGCTCCATCTGCACCTAATCTAGACTGTACGAACTCACGCCCCAGCATCTGATTCATCGGAACGTTTTTACCGATTTCACGAAGAAATGTCAGATAATTCATATCTTTGAACCAATCGTAGTTATCGACAATCGTAAAATCTTTTCCTGCAAAAACAGTTTTGTATTGTTCGGCAATGGCTGATTTGTTGTGGTTAATATCTTCGAGTGTAAGTAGGTTGCGCTCAGCCTTTTTGCCGTCTGGATCACCAATCATACCCGTTGCACCACCAACCAATAAATAGGCTTTGTGGCCGGCATCGATAAAATGTCGAACCATCATAGCGGCAGCTAGGTTACCGATTTGCATGCTATCAGAACTCGGATCAACACCAAAATAAAATGAAACTGAACCTTCATCTAAAATCGTTAAGTCTTTGTAGGTAGTTTGGTTAACAAAACCACGCCAGGCTAATTCTTCGGAAAATTTCATTCTGTCTCCATGTATTTAGTGCTTGTCTATCTGAAAGTATACCAAACTTTACCCTCAATCACATAGCTAAAATTTGTACGTTAGATTATTGGGTCATCAGAAATTTAGTGCTATAATAAACGATGATATTGCTTATGGGAAATATACTACGTGGCTAAAAAACCATCACCTTCGCGTAAACTCAACGTTTATTCAAACCTGGCTAAAACCAGAAAGGCTAAAAAGGATGCCGATGCACGTAAACGTGCCCGTTATTTAGCAACGTTACCTAAAAACCCAGTCAAACGATTCTTTTACCGCATGCACCCAAAACGACTAGCAGCTTTCTGGTTTAGTAAACGTGGTGCAATAATGGCTCTCAAGATAGCTGGCGTCACAATCCTATTGATGGCACTTTTGATTGGTGGGTTGTTCGCATACTTTCGTAAAGACCTAGATTCAATTAGACCAGGTGAAATCGCCAAGCGAGTTCAAACAACCGTCACAACCTATCTCGACCGCAATGGAAATACGCTTTGGGAGGACAAGGGAGATGGCAATTACAAGCTAGTTGTCGAAAGTAAAGACCTTAGCGACTACCTAAAGGAAGCTACCGTTGCAATCGAAGATAAAGACTTTTATGTGCACGGAGGCATTAGTCCGTCTGGGCTAATTAGGGCCGTCTTTAATAACCTTACCGGTGGAGACACGCAGGGTGGGTCTACCCTAACTCAACAACTGGTTAAACAAGTCTTTTTTTCTGATCAATCCAGCAACCGCAGTCTAGGTGGTATACCGCGCAAAATCAAAGAGCTAATTCTGTCGATAGAAGTTGAGCGTATGTACGACAAGGATCAGATTCTAACCCTATACCTCAATGAATCGCCCTATGGTGGTCGTCGTAACGGTGCTGAATCTGGTGCACAAACCTATTTTGGCAAATCTGCCAAAGATCTAAATATCGCAGAAGCTGCCTTACTGGCCGCAATACCACAAAACCCATCTGTTTATGACCCGTATAATGTTGCCGGTCACGAAGCTCTAATAGCTCGTCAGCACACTGTAATAGATAATATGCGCGATCAGGGATACATAACTAAGAAACAAGCGGATGAAGCCAGGGCATACCCAATTATTGATCATTTACTACCTGAACAAAGCCAATACAAAAATATCAAGGCGCCTCATTTCGTACAAATGGTACGCGCCGAGTTGGAAAAAGAACTAGGTAAGGCAACGGTTGGTAAGGGTGGCCTAACTGTTAAAACGACGCTCGATATTAAAATCCAAGATAAACTAAAAGAAGCTATGGATGAAATGTTTAATTCATACGTACCGAATTGGGCAGGATTTAGCAATGGTGCTGCAACAGTCGAAGATACAAAGACAGGACAAATCGTAGCAATGGTTGGAAGTCGTGACTTTAATTATCCAGGATTTGGTCAAGATAATGCTGCGACTGCCTACATTCAGCCAGGATCGACTATCAAGGCCCTAGTTTACACCGAATTATTCCAGAAGAAGCCCGACGGCCAAGCCAATTACGGTAGTGGTTCAATTCTAAAGGATGAGCCGATTGATGCAATTTACGGAGCAAAGTTACAAAATGCCGATCACAAGTTTAAGGGCGATATTCCGATTAGAATCAGTTTAGCGACTTCGCGAAACATCCCAGCCGTAAAGGCAATGTATATTTCGGGCATTCAACCTACACTGAAAGAAATCCGAGCAATGGGTGGCAAAAGCTATTGCACCCAGGGCAACGAAGTTAATGCAGGGCTGGCATCAGCTATAGGTGGTTGTGGTATTAAACAGGTTGACCTAGTTAACGCTTTCTCGTCAATTGCTCGTATGGGCGTATACAAACCTCAATCTTCTATTTTAGAGGTCAAAAATAGCTCTGGTGAGGTTTTGCAAAAATGGACCGACCCAGCTGGGGTTCGAGTTATCGATTCTCAATCTGCCTACATCGTATCTGACATTTTAACCGACCCTGTTGCACGTGCTGGACTAGCCAACACCTCTGCTATGAACATACCTGGTGTCAAAACTGGCACCAAAACCGGCACGTCAGACAAGGGCGGCAACGCCAAGGATATCTGGATGATGAGCTATAGCCCAGCCCTAACTATGGGCGTATGGCTAGGTAACTCGGACGCCACAATCCTCAAAAATGGTAACTCAACTCTA
>DAOMNR010000061.1:0-3803 GCA_035443865.1 Candidatus Saccharimonadota bacterium
ACAGCAAGATTATGCCAGTCATTGCCTTTCCGCACATGGGGGTTGAATATCAACCTGCACCAGATGAACTTAAAACTAGCGTCTATCGATCAATGATTGATCACGGGGCTGATATGGTAATTGGCGACCATCCACATTGGGTTCAGACCACTGAAAGTTACAAAGGACACTTGATTGTATATTCGATGGGGAACTTTATGTTTGATCAGCAGGATACGCCAGAAGTAGTACGGTCTGCGGCAATTCATATTTTGATACAAACAGATAAGGCCGACAAATCTCAACTGTCTAAGTGGCTGTCGCTCGGTGATAAATGCAAGTCGTACCACGATACCTGTTTAGAGCAGGCGGAGTCCGAGGGTCTTACGAAATTACCGCTTACGTATAAATTTGGCGTAGTTGGTAGTAACGATGCGAATAAAATTACTAAACCTGCTACTGCTGAGGAATTGACGTCAATACTTCAGCGAATGAATTGGCAATCGACTATGAATCAGTTGCAACCACCATACAGTAGCTTGTAGACTAATGTTATGAATCGATTAGAGATAGAAAAATATATTCTCGATATGCCAGATGCGTGGCTGGACTTTCCGTTTGGCGAGACTACGTCCGTCTACAAGGTCGGCAAAGATAGTGACGGCCAGGGCAAGATGTTTGCATTGATTGACGACAACAGTAAACCTCTGCGTATTAGCTTGAAATGTGACCCGGCATTATCCGAGACGCTGCGCGAGACTTACGAAACGGTTTTACCGGGGTATCACCTGAATAAAAAGCACTGGAACACGATTATTTGTACCGGTCAGGTCCCGGACGACGAGCTGCGCAGCCTGATTCATATTAGTTATAATTTAGTTGCTGGCAAATAATTTAATAATTAGTTTCGTCAAAGTTGGCGAACTGCTTTTGAGTCGGTTCGAGGTTGTTATAGGCGCTATCGAGGAATGTTTTTAAGGCTTGGTTGTTGGTGTTTTTATAAATCTGTTGCATCAAGGTCACGATTGTGTCTAACCGATAAGCCATTTCAACTGCATAAATCCTATCATACCTAGCATTTAGGCGTGCATCTTCGAGTGTTGCCAGCATTTTATCACTTGATTCTTTTTTGACGACATCTTTGTCTAGTTTATTAATGTCCACACCGTCTTTTTGGAGTGGCGTTTTGATATCTCGGATAGTGTTTGTCAGAAATATTTTAAGGTTACTGTTTAAAGCCCGAAGTGATGAGCTTTTAATTTTGCCTGCTGCATCGTCAACAACCGTAGCGGTACTTTTAAGCCGAGCGGCTAATGTTTCGGTTGGCTTTGTGCTGCTGGACATACTGCTGACTATGATTACCATAATCAAAACAACTACTACCGCAGCGATACCACCCAATATAATCCATTGTTTCTTATCAAGATTGAATCTTCGCTTGGGCTGAGGCGCTATCTGATCAAGATAGTCGGTCGATAGCGGTGGGATTTGGGGTGGTTGATCTGGATTCATATTACTATTAGTTAACCATAATCGACATAACACCTCAATAGACGGCTAGTTATTAGGAAGTTTTCAATTTACAATTCACAGTTCACAAATTAGTTTTCAGTTTTCAAGTGTCAATTAGTGATACTTTGTAAATTGTAAACTAATAATTAACTGAAAACTGAAAAATGTGAATTGAAAATAATGCTTCAGACATAAGCACCTTACAGGGGTAAAGAGTGCTATACTATATTTATGCAAGATGCCAAAGAAGAGGTGCGCTCACGCCTAAACATCGAAGATGTGATTGGCGAATATGTCCAGTTAAAGCGAGCTGGCCGTAATTTTAAGGGGCTCAGTCCATTTACGGCTGAAAAAACAGCTAGTTTTTACGTCAGCCCAGAAAAGCATATTTGGCATGATTTTTCATCTAATAAAGGCGGCGATATTTTTACATTCATCATGGAAGTCGAAGGTATGGACTTCCGCGAAAGCCTTGAACATCTGGCGCGTAAAGCTGGTGTTGACATGTCGATGTATGACACGAAGGGTAGTCAAGAAATCGCCAAACGCAAAAAGCGACTACTGCAGGCTCACGACCTAGCGGCTAAATATTATCAGCAAAGTTTAATTCAAAATAAACACGCTGTCGAATACGTTTTTAAAATTAGGGGACTGAGCAAGGATATTGTCCAAACATTTCGCATTGGTTACGCGCCGTCTAGTGGTGATGCGTTAGTTAAATTTTTGACTAAAAAGGACTTTACGACTAAGGAATTATCTCAGGCTGGTTTAGTTAATCGATTTGGCGGAGATTTGTTTCGCGGTCGAATGATGGTGCCGCTGATGGATGGAACTGGGCAGGTGATTGGCTTTACGGCACGTATTATTGATGATGAGCCGAACGCGCCCAAATACCTCAATACACCGCAAACTCTGCTTTATGATAAAGGCCGCCATGTGTTTGGTCTGTCACAGGCAAAAGAGGCGATTCGATCTAATGACTATGCGGTAATTGTAGAAGGTAACCTGGACGTTGTAAGTAGTCACCAGGCAGGTTTTACTCAGGTTGTAGCGACAGCCGGTACGGCCATGACCGAGCATCACCTGCGGGCCTTGGTGCGTCTTAGCGGACATGCCAGACTAGCGTTTGACGGCGATAAAGCTGGCCTGGCTGCGACCGAGAGGGCGGTTCCGATTGCACAAAGTGTTGGTATTGAGCTTGGTATTGTGTCGATGCCAGATGGCGCTAAAGATCCTGACGAACTAATTAAACAAGATCCAAAGTTATGGCAAAAAGCAATTGACCATCCTAAGCCCGCAGTCGATTGGGTGATTGAACAATATTCTTTGCGTGAAGATTTAAAAACCGCGGCCGGAAAACGCAAATTTACCACCGCTGCACTTGATATGATTCGCGCTTTATCCGATTCAGTTGAACGAGAGCATTATTTGGCGCAGGTGGCTGAATATAGCGATTCATCGATAGATGCGCTTAAGTCTAAACTTGCCTCAGGTGGCGACAACAAGGACGAAAAAAGCTTTAAAAAGATTGTTCAACCGACAGAAGTTGCTCAGGACCCGGCACTTTATCAAGATAATTTGTTGGCGGTGGCCTTAATAGACAGCGCTACGCATGATTTATTTAGCCAAATCGACATTACTATGTTTTCGGGCGAGGAACGTCAAGCGGTGGCAAAATATGTCAAAACTCTCGGCGCCAAAACCATCAAAGATACCCCCAAAGACTTGCAAAATTATGACACCTATGTGAAAATACTACTATTAAAGGCCGACGCTCGTTATGCCGACTGGAACGACCATGATCGTTACTTCGAAACGGCTCGATTGCTCCGCCTAATTACAACTGAACACAAGAAGAAACAAAAAGACCTATTAATTGAAGAGTTACGAGATGCGGAAACTTTGGGCGACGACACCAAAGCGGCTCAAATTCGTACAGCTTTAAACAATCTTATAAAGGAGATTCAAAGTGGCCAAAGCTAAAAAGAAAGATGACGAAGAAATTATTGTTGACCCTAGTGTAATTGCTGGGACATCCGGATCACTAAATGATATTCCTGAACCTGCCGCCGACGAATTAGAGGATGAGGAAGAAGAGGATGATGAGGACGTTCTAAATCAAGGACAGTATTTTGATGATGCTAGCGACGACAGTGTTCGACTTTATTTACGCGAAATTGGCAAAATACCACTACTGAATGCCGAGGAAGAACTAGCCTTGGCTCAACGAGTTGTTGCCGGTGAGAAAAAAGCCAAAGATAAAATGGCCGAAGCTAATATGCGTTTAGTTGTTTCGATCGCTAAACGATATA
>DAOMNR010000062.1:0-3779 GCA_035443865.1 Candidatus Saccharimonadota bacterium
CCTCGGTGAACGAACGGGCGGCCTCGCCGATCTCGCCGCCCTTGCCGTCCTTGCCGCCGGTCAGCGTCTCGATGCCGGCCAGCACGCTGTCGATGTCCATACCCCATTCGACTAGGGTGGCGGCTACGGCAATAGGATGAGTTATGTAATCTTCGCCACTTTTACGCTTTTGGCCAGTGTGGGCCTTTGTGGCAAAGTCGATTGCATGGTCAAGTTCAAGAACCTGGTTCTTGTCGTAAAAGGGTGTTGCTAATTCAATCAACTCACTCTTAGTCATACTAGATTTAGTATAGCAGTATATGATTGAAGCTTGGAGTAACGACTATACTACTCGGGGAGACTGTGAAATCCATAGTTGTACCTATGGATTTCAGCCGAACGCTTTAATAAAAGCTCCAGTGGAGCTTTTATTAAAAAAGAGTGCTCCCAGAATGACCTAGCTTGGTTCTAGGGTGCCTTTGTGGGTACTTTGCACATTTACGTTAGCGGTATATACTTATGTCTAGATATGCTAATGCTTAAAAAGGAGTGGTAAATTAAATGGGTCAAGTAAAAATTGCAATAAATGGGTTTGGGCGGATCGGTCGCAATGCATTCAAGATAGCTTTTGAACGCAGCGACATCGAGATTGTTGCTATCAATGATTTGACCGACACGAAAACTTTAGCTTACTTATTAAAACACGATAGTAATTATGGAACCTATCATCATCAAGTAAGTCATGACGACGAGAATATTATCGTAAATGGTCGTTCGATTCGCGTGTTATCGGAGCGTGATCCAGCTTTGCTACCATGGGGTGATTTGGGCGTTGAACTGGTGATCGAATCAACTGGGTTTTTTACAGACAAAGAAGGTGCCTCAAAACACATTAGTGCTGGCGCAAAGAGAGTTGTCCTAAGTGCTCCAACCAAGAGCGAGGATGTTGACACGATTGTTTTAGGTGCGAACGAGGATAAAATCGGAAATTCAACGGAAGTTATTAGTAACGCAAGCTGTACCACTAATTCACTCGGTATGATAATGGCAATTTTGGACGCAGAGTTTGGGGTACAAAAGTCACTTCTAACTACGATTCATAGCTACACCGCCAGTCAGGCTTTGCAAGACGCACCTTCCAAAAAAGATTTACGCGATGGCCGTAATGCGGCAGAAAATATCGTGCCATCGACGACTGGCGCAGCGATTGCTGTTACTAAGACCCTACCTCAGTTAGCTGGTAAATTTGATGGACTGAGTGTACGTGTGCCGACACCTGTCGTCTCAATTAGTGATGTAACAGTGCTACTGGAGCGTGACACAACCGTCGAAGAAATCAACCAAGTATTTACGGACGCTGCCAAAGAGCCATTCTACCAAGGGATATTAGGTGTCAGCAGTGAGCCACTGGTGAGCCGAGACTATCTTGGCAGTAGCTATTCAGGAGTTGTTGATTTGTTGCTTACGAAAGTCGTTGGCGGCAACCTCGCCAAGGTTATGGTATGGTACGACAACGAGTGGGGTTATAGCAACAGACTGGTCGAATTAGTGGCAGATGTTGGCCGAAGCTTGCATAACTAACACCATAACGCTTATACTTTAATTATGAAGATATATCTTGGTAGTGATCATCGTGGCTTTCATTTAAAAGAAAAAGTTTTTGCATACCTGGTTAAACGTGGTTATGAGGTTGAGGATGTTGGCGGTCAGGTACTTGACCCAGATGATGATTTCCCAGAATTTGCACAAGCTGCGGCTCTAAAAATCATCGGTAGCGACAACAAAGATCCACGAGCGATTTTACTTTGTGGTGGCGGTCAAGGTATGGCTATGGCAGCTAATAGGTTTAAGGGCATCAGGGCAAGCGTTATTTGGGACGCTTTTGAAGCTAAAATGACGCGTAATGATAACGACAGTAACGTGCTGTGTTTGCCGGCCAGGGTCCTAGAAAATGATGATAAAGCCTGGGAAGGTATTATTGAAACATGGTTGTCGACGCCATTTGCAACAGCGGCACGTTATACTCGGCGGAATGCGCAGATTGACGAGTTATAGACATGAGCGTAATTGCACCATGTATAACCGTTGAAAGCGAAGAGCAGTTTAAGGCTGCAGTTGAGCGTATTCAACCTTTTGCAAAGCGTGTACATATCGATATTAGCGATGGTGAATTTGCACCTGTATTTTTACTGGCAACAGATAAACTTTGGTGGCCCAAAGAATGGGTAGTTGATATTCACGCCATGGTAGCTCGCCCAACCGAGCATGTTGATGCGCTGATAGCACTAAAACCAAACCTAATTACCTTTCATGTTGAGACTGGTGTTAACTTACCTCCGATTATGGATAAGATTAGACAGGCTGGGATTAAAGCTGGTATTGCGCTACTGAAACAAACCGTTCCAATGACTGTGGCGGGAGCAATTGGCGCAGCTGACCACGTTATGATTTTCTCGGGTGATCTGGGCCATTACGGTGGAACCGCTAGTATGATGCAGCTTGAAAAGGTTCGACTGGTTCGTGCCATTAAACCTAATGTTGAGATTGGCTGGGATGGCGGCGTTAGTGTTGATAACGCCTATACACTGACGCAGGGTGGTGTTGACGTACTAAACGTCGGCGGAGCAATCGCTAACAGTAACGATCCAGCCGGTGTTTATGTTAAACTAGAACAAGAGATAAGTAAACGCGGAGTAATATAATGGGTGGGCAATTAACGCTGTCGCAGTTGGATCAAAAGGCTAATGATATTCGCGAGGATATCATCCGAATGCTTGAGGCGGCTGGCAGTGGCCACAGCGCTGGACCACTAGGTTTAGCAGATATTTTCTCAGCGCTTTATTTCAATATATTAAACATTGATCCAAAAAATCCCGAATGGCCAGATCGTGATATTTTTTTGCTGAGTAATGGGCATACCGTACCGGTTCAGTATGCTGCTATGGCTGAGGCTGGCTTTTTTGAAAAAGATGAGCTATTAACGCTACGTAAACTCGGTAGTCGCTTGCAAGGTCATCCAGAACGCGATATGTTACCGGGTCTTGAAAATACTAGCGGACCTTTAGGTAGTGGTCTGTCACAGGGTGCTGGGTACGCATATTCGTTACAGTATTTAGATGATAATAAGCATAGATTTGTTTATGTCATGATGGGGGACGGCGAGCTAAATGAAGGCAATATTTGGGAAGCGGCTATGTTTGCGGGCAAAAATAAATTGTCACAGTTAATAGCCTTTATTGATCGGAATAATATTCAAATTGACGGTAGCACCGAGGATGTTATGCCACTCGAGGATTTACGAGGTAAGTGGGAGTCTTTTGGCTGGCATGTACTTGAAATAGATGGACATAACATTGAAAGCATCATAGACGCAGCCAGCATGGCTCGAGCCATTACTAACCGTCCAAGTGTGATTATTTGTCATACTATTCCTGGGAAGGGTGTTGATTTCATGGAATATGATTATAAATGGCATGGCGTGGCGCCAAATAGTGAACAGGCCAAAGCGGCTCTAAAGAAACTACGGACACTTGACGGCAAGATTACCTCGGGAGATTTTGAGTGATGTCATACCCATTAAATCCAGATTTATTTAATGAAGATGTTTTGCAAGAGCCTACTAGGCTTGGATTTGGACGTGGATTAAAGGCAGCTGGCGAAAGTAATGAGTCAGTCGTGGCGCTTTGCGCAGATTTGACCGAAAGTACACAAATGCATTTATTCCGTGATGCTTTTCCAGATAGGTTCATAGAAATTGGCGTTGCCGAGCAAAATCTTGTTACTGTCGCATCGGGATTAGC
>DAOMNR010000063.1:0-3665 GCA_035443865.1 Candidatus Saccharimonadota bacterium
AGTTATACAAAGTATTCTCTCCGCCCGCACCAGATATTATAAGAGACGTCAGAACTTCTGACGTCTTTTGTTTGATTATTATTGAAGTTGATTCTATAATCAATTCGAACAAGGAGTGTGTATGCCAAGAACCATAGAAATTAGCTATCTAGAGGACAACACTATCGAGCGTAAACTTGCTGAAAGCACCGCTAAGCGTATCGCTGAGTTGGGAGGTCTGAGCATTATGACTGCACTTTATTTTGATGAATATGGAGCTGACGGGCTTACTCCTAGGATTGAATTTCCTGACGGTACTGTCGTTGATGGAGTGCCCGGCGTACAGAAAGCGCTTGAGGAAGACTTACTTCCTGATTACGTAGCCTCAGCCAATAGTTAGCGCAGTTCTGACTTCATCTAAAACGCTGCACCAATAAAAATATCGTACCCTGTGTACGATATTTTTATTACTAGGAGCTGTAAATCTAACTCTCATCGTAAATTCGCTTCAGCGAACTGGATGAGTGTTCTAAAGCCAAGTACCATTCGTCTCGGTAATCATTGGTAACCAGTCATCGTAATGATAGTTACCGTCTTCGTCTGGCTGAATTTCTTTGAAAGGTAACATATTGCCCATATCAGGTATTAAATCTACAAGCTCGGGGATATCAGTAAACTTGATCGGTTTCGCATCTAAATCATCTTCATACGGACCTTCAAATAGCTTAATGACTCGTTTCGTGAAGGGGTTCATCGGAGTAATGATCTCGTAATCAGTTTGCAAATAATCTGGTCGGCTCGAACCATATGACCTTGCCATCAATGTAACAACGGGCCTAATTTCATCAAACGACATAGCAATACCTGATTCAGCATATGCATATTCATCGCCATAACCGCCTTCACGCCACTTTTTATAATGTAAAAAGTATTTGTGTAAGTCGTTAAACCCAAGGTCTCCCGATCGCGAACGAAAATGTATATTATCTTCTTTGGGGTCAACGGTAATTATATACATATACCTCCAGGTTCCATCAAAATGCACAAACCTATCTGTATACCAATAAAATAGAGGACGCTCGGGGTCTGGTGGATGAAGAGTTTCGAATAATTGATTCGAGTGATGGATTAGTAACATCTTGGTCATAATGTAATCATTCTACTATCTTTCTAAAAATAGACCCAAACGAGCTTACCACACTAGTTTTTTATTTTGGTATGATTATCCTATGAAGTATTCACAGAAGTATACAATCGTTGCATTCACGGAGTCTATCGAGCCTAACTATGAATTCGCTATGGGCAACTGGCCGCTACACATAACTTTGGCTGATACATTTGCAGTTGAGCTAAATGAAACGTTAGTGCAAAATCTTAAAAAATTATTGGCGCTGCTGTCACAAATAGACTTATCTATTGGCAATAACACAACTCTTGGAACAACAAAGGTGGCACTCATTGATAAAAACAATGCGCTTCAAGGCCTACATAACCGGGTCGTCGATTTGCTAGAATCAAGTGGCGCCAAGTTTAATAATCCAGAATTTACACGAGCTGGGTTTCTGCCTCATATTACAAACCTAAAATCATTTGATTTACAACTTGGTGATACGGTTCGGCTAAAAACAATCTCTGTGATTGACATGTTTCCAGACGGCAACTGGCAACAAAGAAAAGTGCTAAATAGCTTTGAATTAAAATAGAATACTAGTTTTGTGGTGATAAATTGTTGATATATAATGAAACCCATGAATATCTCTAGCGGTACGGCGCATAAACTACCCTCAGACCTCAAGAAGGCGCTCATTGCCGATAAATCAGCGTTATCAGCGTGGCAAACCCTAACTCCGCTAGCGCGAAATGAATGGATTTGCTGGACGGTGACAGTTAAACAACAAAAAACTAGAGACGAACACGTTAAGCGCGTAATATCTGAACTAAACCAAGGTATGCGACGGCCATGTTGCTGGATTGGATGTATCCATCGAACCGACAAGGCAATCAGCCCATCGGTCCAAGGCATACTAGATAAACGATCCAAATCACGATAATAATAGAGCTAATATGCAACACGCCTAAGCTTTCCTTATGTCGACAGTAGAAGTATATTGAAATAAATGGCCGAATACGCAAATACACTACTGGTTGGCAGGGCAGTTATTACTGATAATGATCGTATTCTTATATTAAAGCGTGCAAGAGATGATACGCATAACAGTAGTTTATGGGAATTTCCTGGCGGCAAGATAGATGAAGGCGAAGAGATAAAAGACGGATTAGCTCGTGAGGTGCGTGAAGAAACAGGCCTTATTATCGAAACCAGCTCGACACTGTGCCATGTTGATAGTGAAATAGTAAAAACAGGCAAATACGAAGGTCGACTTTATGCTGCTTTATTCTTTGTCGCACAAAGACTTGGGGGTGAAGTGCAAATCAGCGGTGAACATGATGATTATACTTGGATAAAACCTGAACGCGCGCTAAATCCTAATCTAACACCAGAAAGCAGACGTGCGTTTGTGTCACTAAGCGGCGCAAAGTTAATCTAAAAGCAAGCCAAGAATCTATGCATTTGCTATGATTAGTACGTGAATGAACGTACTGTACTGCAACCACCTGAAATCGTCGAGACTGACGGACCAGTTATTTTTCTGGCAGGCCCAATACAAGGAGCACCAGACTGGCAAACAACAGCGGCTAATCTAATCCACGACATCGACTCGTCCATAATCATCGCATCACCACGTAAAGATTACCCCGAAGGCGAATTTGTATATGAAAAACAAGTTGACTGGGAAACACACTTTTTACGAGCAGCTGGCCGAAATGGTGTTATTGCATTCTGGCTAGCGGCGCAAATTGAAGATACGCCGGGGCGTTCATACGCCCAAACGACACGTTTCGAATTAGCTGAATGGAAAATGCATCACGAACATGAAGAAGCCAAAATAACTATCGGGATAGAAGAGGGGTTTGGAAATGCCAGATACATTCGTCGTCGATTCTCACAAGATACTCCTGATATCAAAATAGTCGATTCGCTAGAAGAAATGTGTCGAAATGCTGTTGATCTAGCCTTGCCGAACAAATAATATATCATTCTTCCCTGCTATACTAAACTAATGGACCGATATGATTATTTCTTGTTTGATTGGGATGGATGCCTGGCTAAAACGCTCGAAGCCTGGTTGGATGCTTATCGAACCGTGTTTACGCAGTACAACCTAAAACCGACGGATTTAGAAATTGCCTATTATTTAGGCGACTGGGAAATAGGTAAACATTTTGGCATCAAGGATTATGCTAAGTTCAACGAAACTGCTGTTAAAATCGCCATTGAAAAGCTAAAGTCGGTCGAATTATACGACGGGGCGGCTGAATTGATCACGAATCTCAAAAAGTCCAAGAAACTCGCGCTTGTTTCTAGTGGATCAAGAGAAATAATCGAAAATGGACTAAAGCACAACGGCATCGAGGAAATTTTTGACTTTATCATTACAGGCGAAGACGTATCGAATCACAAGCCTCACCCCGAATCGTTAGAACTGGCCTTATCTGCAATAGTCGGCACCAAAAAACGCGCAATCATGATTGGCGACTCGAACAAAGATATCGGTGCCGCCAATAATTTTGGCATCGATTCAGTACTGGTCTATCCAGATTCTCACAAATTATTCTACGACCTA
>DAOMNR010000064.1:0-3638 GCA_035443865.1 Candidatus Saccharimonadota bacterium
GTACTCCTTTTAAGCATTTCTGGATTTACATTCTATTATATCACTTAACTGCCCTGTTAGGGAAACGTGATAGAATGAAATAACAATGATTCCAGGCGTAGACTTATTAGATTTTATTAAAAATGTTAGCGTATTAGGTGTAGCGCTAGTCGTTTTTGCCGAATCTGGACTTTTAATCGGATTTTTCTTGCCAGGTGATAGTTTATTATTTGCTGCAGGTTTTTTGACACACCAAGGCTTTCTACCTTTAAACATAAATGCGCTAGTGTTGATACTATTTATCGCGGCGGTCCTAGGTGACAGCGTCGGATACACTTTCGGATATCGATTAGGCCCAAAAGTATTTAATCGACCAAATAGTCGAATATTCAAACAAGAAAACGTCCGAAGAGCTCAGGAATTCTACGACGATCGTTATCGCCAGGTTTATCCCAATTATCAGAACCTTCGCACCGGTCGTAGCCGGAGCAAGCGCAATGACATATAAACGCTTCCTAGCCTATAACATTTTCGGTGGATTTTTATGGGCAGCAGGCGTAACCTATGCCGGATACTTTCTTGGGGCGTGGTTTGAATCAATCGGAATTGATGTCGACACGATACTACTACCAATAATTGCTGTAATCATTTTTATCTCTGTACTGCCTCCAATTATCCATATCCTAAAAGATAAAGACCGCCGCCACGTGATGTGGGAAGCGACCAAAAACCAGCTTGGTTTTAAATCAAAAATTAAATAACTAAAGCAATTCTTTTAAGTACTGACCGGTAAAAGAATCTGCAACTTTAGTGACTGCCTCGGGCGTACCGCTGGCGACAATCGTTCCACCACCCTGTCCGCCCTCCGGCCCCATGTCGATAATATAATCGGCAGTTTTAATGACACTTAGGTTATGTTCGATTACGACCATACTGTTGCCACCTTCGACTAGTTTCTGAAGAATCGTTAACAGTCGTTTAACGTCAGCGCTGTGTAGACCCGTTGTTGGTTCGTCTAGAATATACAACGTCTTGCCGGTTGAACGACGCGACAGTTCACTAGCAAGCTTTATGCGCTGCGCTTCGCCACCACTGAAAGTAGTTGCAGGTTGACCTAGTTTAATATAGCCGAGCCCGACTTCTACTAGCGTATTTAATTTACGAGCAATCGCCGGTATATTCTGGAAGAACTCAGCAGATTGCTCAACTGTCATATCAAGGACATCGCTAATTGTTGAGCCTTTGTATTTGATTTCAAGAGCCTCACGGTTATAGCGTTTGCCTTTACAAACATCACAGGTCACATAAACGTCCGGCAAGAAATGCATCTCGATTTTAATCACCCCATCACCCTGACAATTTTCACAGCGCCCACCCTTGACGTTGAAGCTAAACCGTCCGGCTTTGTACCCACGGATATTAGCTTCGGGAGTGCCAGCGAATAGCTCGCGAATTGGCGTAAAGACTCCAGTGTATGTCGCTGGATTAGACCGTGGAGTTCGACCGATAGCCGACTGGTCAATAATAATTACTTTGTCTAGCAAATTAATACCTTCGATATTCTCGTGTGCGCCTGGTACGACATGCGAACGATGTAGCCTTGCCGATAATTCTTTGGCTAAGATGTCGTTAACAAGCGTGGATTTGCCACTACCGCTGACACCACTAACAACTGTCAAAACTCCTAACGGAAACGCTACGTCGATATTTTTCAGGTTATTCTCACGCGCTCCACGAATTACTAGTTGCCTGTCTTTCACAACTGTACGACGCTTACCTGGGGTGTCAATTTTTTCAGCACCACTTAGATATCTACCAGTAATGCTGTCAGGATTAGCCGCCACCTCGTCTGGCGTTCCGCTAGCTACGACATGTCCGCCCGCAACTCCTGCACCAGGTCCAATATCTAGTAAGTAATCGGCATGACGAATTGTGTCTTCGTCGTGTTCAACGACCAAAACCGTGTTGCCCAAATCACGCAGGCGCTTCAATGTACTAATCAACCGATCGTTATCGCGTTGGTGTAATCCAATCGATGGTTCGTCTAGAACGTATAAAACTCCCTGCAGGCCTGAACCAATCTGAGTGGCCAGGCGTATGCGCTGTGCTTCACCGCCCGATAATGTGTTGGCTGCACGAGACAGTTCCAAATAATTCAAACCGACATTACTCATAAAGCCCAGTCTAGCTGTGATTTCTTTCATAATTTGTTCGGCAATAAATAGTTCTTGGTCATTTAATTTCAACGTATTTTTAAATAAATCTAGTGCGTCATCGACCCCTAAATTACAGATGTCCATAATATTCAAATCATGTACCGTTACCGCCAGTACCACTGGTTTCAGACGCGCACCTTTACAGGCATAACACTGGCGTTCACGCATAAAGCGTTCAATGTCGCGACGCATAAATTCACTGTCGGTTTCTTTGTGGCGACGCTCGAGGTTTGGAATTACACCCTCATAAGTAGATTGGTAACTACGCCCACCGCCTAAATTGACTGTGTACTTTTGATCACCAGTTCCATATAAAACTTTTTGTAAATCTTCGGCACTTAAATCTTTGACCGGTGTCTGAGTGCTAAAACCATGTGTTTCAGCCACCACCGACAGACGTTTCATGTACCAAGCGTCGCTGTTAACACGATTATACGGACGAATCGCACCCTCTGAGATGGTTAGGTTTGGGTTAAACACTAGATCAGGATCAACCTCTAGCCTACTACCTAGTCCCGTACAAACCGGACAAGCACCTTGCGGAGCGTTAAAGCTAAACAGCCTAGGTTCAAGCTCAGGAATATCTTCGTTCGGGTGGTCCAAACACGCATAACGTTGGCTAAATGCGACTAGTGACTCGTCGTCAGTATTTAAAACCTCAACTATACCCTCGGCAAGTTCAAGCGCCTGTTCGACCGACTGTGTAACTCGCCCCAACATATCTGGTGACATAGCGATACGATCAACCACGATCTCGATATCGTGTTTGTACTTTTTATCAAGTTCTGGAAATTCGTCGAGTGCATAAACAACACCGTCAACTCTAGCGCGTGCAAAGCCAAGTCGCTGGAACTGCTCGGGCACATGCGCGAATTCACCCTTTTTGTCTTTGGCGATTGGCGCTAGGATCATTAATTTAGCACCAGACGGCAGCTTCATAATTTCGTCGATAATGGTTTCAGACGTTCGACGCGTCACAGCTTTACCACAAACTGGACAGTGCGGCACGCCGATCCGAGCGAATAATAGACGCATGTAGTCATAAATTTCAGTCACCGTAGCAACGGTACTACGCGGATTACGACTAGTCGATTTTTGATCAATACTGATCGCTGGGCTTAGGCCGTCAATTTGGTCGACATCAGGTTTTTCCATTAACCCCAAGAACTGCCTAGCATAACTAGACAAGCTTTCGACGTAACGACGCTGACCTTCAGCATAGATTGTGTCAAAGGCAAGCGAAGATTTACCGGATCCTGAAAGACCGGTTATAACCACTAATTTATCACGCGGTATCTCGACATTTATGTTCTTGAGATTATGCTCGCGCGCGCCAACAACCTTAATTACCTCTGACATAACCCGTCCATTGTACTCTTTTTTGCTAGTTTTTTCCAGTATCTGGCTAATACGAAACCAACGACAATAGGTTAGGGTACTTTT
>DAOMNR010000065.1:0-3399 GCA_035443865.1 Candidatus Saccharimonadota bacterium
CAGTTTCTTCTTGGAATAGTCTCACAGCGATGGCCATGTCATCTGTTCTAGACAGCTCTTTGCTGACATAGCCAGTTTTATTAAAACTACCTTGGCGGTTTTGGGTGAGCTCCTCCCAGAAGCCGTTCATGTTTTCCATAAAATCTGCTGGATTGGCAAGCTTAAAGTACTGTACCGCCTGTTTTACTATGTTTGGTAGTAAATTAGCTGCCTTGAAAGATAGATTTTGCATTTCTTCCTGGGAAAGCGTCTCAATATATGGCGAAGACTTGTCGAATAGATAGAATCCGCCAATACCGTTGCTATCGATAGTTATTTTCTTTGGCTCACCTCCATCAGCTGCGAATAACTCTAGGTGGAATTTGTCATTACTCATTTCGCCGATAGCGCGATAGGCCGTGGTTCTTTTGTTGGTATCGGTGATGTGGTTAGGGGGTAGTAGTTGTTCGTGAATTATATAGTCTGTTTCGGCCTCGAACTTAAATGTAGATAAATTCACTCCGTCGCGCTCAATCTTTCTATCGATACGCTCATCGGCTAACATTTCTTCAAAATACAACTTAGCCTCAGGGCTAATCGGCTGGTTGGGTGCAAATTCAGAAAAGTCTCTCTCAATACGCTGGGTCATCCTAAAATTATAACATAAATACTCTTATATTGCAATGTCTAGTGACCATAAGCACCGTAGTATATAATGGTTACACATATGGTATTCAACAAACTACGCGCGGCACGCAAAAATGCCAACACTGATGATTATATTGTTGCCCTGGATATTGGGACAGAATTTGTAAAAGCACTAATCGCTAAACTCGATGACGATAAACTAAACATAGTAGGTGTCGGTCGTAAGCGCCAAGAAATAAGCGACATGCATTCGGGTGCGATTGCGGATATTTCAGGGGTTGTCCGGAACTGTGAGGAGGCGTTATCAGAAGCTGAAGACCAAGCAGGGCTTCAGGCTAAACGTGTTGTGATTGGTATTGCTGGCGAGTTGGTCAAGGGCGTAACTAATACGATACGCTACCGCCGTCCACAACCAGATCGCCCATTAGACGTCGGCGAAATGGAATTTATTATCGAAAAGGTTCAAGAACGTGCTCAGGGCAAAGCTCAAAAGCAAATCGCGCTCGAAACAGGCAATGCTGACGTAGAGGTTAAATTGGTCAACAGTGCGCTTGTTAGTATCCATATTGATGGTTATAAGGTGAGTAATCCAATTGGCTTTCAAGGACGTGATGTAGCGGTGCAGATTTATACAGCTTTTGCACCGATGGTTCACATTGGGGCGCTGGAGCGCGTGGCAGAGGAATTATCACTAGAACTACTAGCCGTAGCGGCTGAACCGTTCGCAGTTAGCCGTAGCGTGCTAGGTAGCGATGCCGGCAGCAACTTCACGGCAATTCTGGCGGACGTCGGTGGTGGTACAACCGACATTGCCGTTGTTAATGACGGTGGAGTCGAAGGCACCAAGATGTTTGGTATTGGTGGACGTAGCTTTACGAACACAATTGCGACCGAAATGGACTTATCCTATGATGACGCCGAGAAACTAAAGGTAAATATCGATAACAGTAACATTAAACCGACTGTCGCAAAGGACGTTAACGAGGCGATTGATAAAACGATGGAAGTTTGGGTAGCGGGCGTTGAACTGGCGCTGAGCGAATTTGATTCAGTTGATCATCTGCCAAATAGGATTTTGCTTTGTGGTGGTGGCGCTAGCCTGACTAAACTTGTCGATGCGTTGCAGAAGTCAGATTGGCACAAGAGTCTGCCGTTTACCAAAAAGCCGACTGTACATCATATTAATCCGTCAGAAGTTATTGATATTGACGATACAACTGGCAAAGTAAACGACCATACCTTCATCACAGCTATGGGGTTACTGCGGGTTGGCTATGATACAATGATAGGTAGTAGCGACAGTGATACGATCAAGGAAAAGCTTAATCGAATCCTAAGAATATAAATATGAACAAAGACGTAATATACATCGATGTCGAAGACGACGTAACTGCCATTATCGGCAAGATAAAGGCTAGTAAAGAGAAAATCGTCGCCATAGTGCCGCCGAAAAGAGTTGGCGTATTACAAAGTGCAGTAAATTTACGCTTACTCGACCGCATGGCCAAGACCGCTGATAAAAAGTTAGTTTTAATTACAAATAATCAGGCGTTGATCGCTTTATCTGCTGCTGCCGCCATTCCAGTTGCTAAAAACCTTCAATCTAAACCTGAAGTTGCCGAGATACCAGCTCTAGAAGTTGATGACGGCGAAGATGTAATTGACGGTGCACAGCTACCAGTTGGAGATCACGCCAAGGCTAGTGGCAAAGAGCCAGAAGCCGACAAGCCTAATTTAGACGACGCAATTGATGACGTAGATATCGACGGAGAAAAACCTTCAGCCACTGCAATAGTGCCTGTAAAAGATTCAACCAAATCGGATGCCAAGATGTCAGCTCTCAAAAAGAGTGGCGTTAAAGTGCCAGATTTTTCCAGATTCCGTAAGCGTTTGTTTATTGGAGGCGCAGCTCTAGTCCTATTGATTGCATTCCTGGTCTGGGCGAATGTGTTTGCTCCGTCAGCCAAGGTAATTATTACTGCCAAAACTTCACCAGCGCCAGTCAGTATGACGGTAACTTTAGGAGGGACGACGCCAACCAATGTCGACAAAGGTATTATTCAAACTGTCACCAAAACCATGAAAAAAGACGTTAGTGTTGATTTTACGCCTACTGGTCAAAAGGATGTTGGCAATAAGGCGTCAGGCACGATTACTATAACCAACTGTGACAGCAGTACCTCCTTTGTTATACCGGCAGGAACCATTTTTACGGCTAGTTTCGGCCAGAATTACCTCAACTCCTCTAGTGTTACTGTCCCAGGCTTCACCGGTTCATCGTCAGTTTGTCAAAACACTGGAGCAGGAGCAGGTGTTGTAAATGTCGACGTTAGTGCAGAAAAAGCAGGTACTAACTATAATATTAGCTCTACATCATATACGATTGATGGAGTCGGTGGATATGTTTACGCCCAAGGAACGGCAATGAACGGTGGTACGACCAAGATTGCAACTGTAGCTACAGCGGACGATATCCAAAAAGCTAAACAGGCGCTTGTTGATAAGTCATCAGACGACATCAAAGCGGCCCTAACTAAACAATTCACGAATGGCGAATTTGTAATAGGCGATAGTTTTACGGTTGAGCGCGCCGAGGCAGTTGTAACGCCAGCCGAAGGCCAAGAGGTAACAGGTAAAGCTACCGTTACTAGCGCATCGACCTTTTCAATTACGGCAGTAGCTAAATCTGAATTAGAGGCGTTTTTGAAAAGCTCAATCAAAAAACAAATTGATGGCCAAAAGAATCAGCGTATTTATGATGACGGTATAGAC
>DAOMNR010000066.1:0-3284 GCA_035443865.1 Candidatus Saccharimonadota bacterium
AAAAAGCGGGCGTTGCCCCACCGGACACCACCCACAGAGATGGAGCGCCAACCTCAGTTGCACATAGTTTGCTCTGCTGTCCGCCATCCGTTATACTCTACCTATGAATAATCCCGAACAGCTTGAATTTATACGTAACTGGCTCGGGTCTGGCTCGATTAATATCTTTGGATTACCATTCTCAGGCAAAGACAGTCAGGGTAAAATACTAGCCGATTTATTTAACGGTGAGTTAATTGGCGGCGGTCAAATTCTACGCGAAAGCGTTATTCCAGACGGCGTCCGTCGGGATCTTGACTCTGGCATACTCGTACCAACCGCAGATTTTATACGTATTGTTTTGCCGTTTTTAAGTAAACCCGAACTAGCCGGCAAACCACTGATCCTAAGTGCTGTTGGGCGATGGCACGGCGAAGAAGACGGTGTTGTTGGCGCACTGGACGCCGCCAATCACCCCACCAAAGCAGTTATTCATCTATCGATAACCGAAGAGTCTGCCCGTAGGCGCTGGCTTGAACACGAAAACCACAAAGATCGCGGTGAGCGTCGAGACGACAGTGCTGAAATACTAGAAAATCGATTCAGTGAATTTAGCAGTAAAACCTTGCCAGTACTCGAATATTACCGCGAACGTGATTTGTTAATCGAAATTGACGGTAATGGGCCTAGAGGCGATGTTACGAATTCAATTATTTCTGCGTTAGCTAATCGCGTTTTAGCATCACAGTAAACGCTTCGGACGGAATGTCGACTTTACCAAAACGCTTCATACGCTTTTTACCTTTGGCTTGTTTAGCTAACACCTTTTTCTTACGCGATACATCGCCACCATATAGACCAGTTGTGACGTCCTTGCGATAGGCCGACAAGTCTGCTCTAGCAATAAACTTACCGCCAATCGCCGCCTGCAAAGCAACCTGAAAATTCTGGCGTGGAATAACTTCTTTTAATTTATCGACGACTTCTCGCCCCAAACGCTGAGCTTCACTGCGGTGCGCCATAACACTCAAAGCATCTACCATGTTGCCGGCAACATAAAAATCAACTCGCACTAAATCCTCGGCGCGATACATGCCTAATTCGTAATTAAACGAACCATAGCCACTCGTGACCGACTTTAGTTGATCATAAAAATCTGTTAATAAATTAGCAAGTGGTGCTTCAAAACTAATTAACGCCCGCTCATCAATATAGCTCAGGTTATTTTGTTGGCCGCGTTTGTTAATAATTAATTGCAACACACCGCCCACATAGCTTTTTGGAACAATAATTTCGCCTTTGATCCAAGGTTCACGAATCTCGACTATTTTCGTAACGTCAGGCAACTCACTGGCACTTTTGATATCAATGTCGTGACCGTTGACCATCTTTATTTGATAATCTGTTGAGGGGTTGGTTACAACTAAATCTAAATTATATTCACGCTCCAATCGCTCACGAATAATATCCATGTGTAGTAGCCCCAAGAATCCAATCCGAACCCCAAACCCTAGAACCGGAGAGTTTTCGGGTTCAAACTGCAATGCAGAATCGCTCAAGCTCAGTTTTTCAATTGCGTCTTTTAAGTTCTGATAATCGTCGTTACTAACTGGGAAAAACCCAGCATAGACAAATGGTTTAACTAATTTATAGCCAGGTAATTGCGAGTCGGTATGAGCTCGTTTCGTCGTAACAGTGTCGCCAACCCTAGCATCACGTGTCGTTCGTAAGTTTGTAACGATATACCCTATCTCACCTGCTAGCAGGTCAGGCTCTGAGAACATAGTCGGCTGCAACGACCCAACCTCTAGGGCTATGCCGCTAGCATTAGTTGCCATCATCTCGATTGCATCACCTTTTCTGACTTCGCCGTCAACAATCCGCACATACAAAATCACACCACGATAATCATCATAGTAGCTATCAAAAATCAAGGCCCTGGTCGGAGCGTCAGGTTGACCATGAGGTGCAGCGATTCGTTCAACAACCGCATCCAAAACATCAGTTACGCCATCGCCTGTTTTGGCGCTGATTTTGATAATGTCTGACTCGCTACATCCAAGTAAATTAATAATCTCGGAACTAACCCTTGGTACATCGGCTGCCGGTAAATCAATCTTGTTAAGTACTGGGATGATTGTCAGATCTGCAGCCATCGCTAGGTATACGTTTGCTAAGGTCTGGGCCTGGATACCTTGACTGGCATCTACCACTAATACTGCGCCTTCACAAGCCTGAAGTGACCGGCTGACCTCGTAACTAAAGTCAACGTGACCCGGTGTGTCAATCAAGTTCAAATCATGGTCGCGATACTTCATCCGAACGGGCGCTAACTTAATCGTAATGCCCTTTTCGCGCTCTAAATCCATACTATCAAGCATTTGCGACTTCATTTCGCGCGTGCTGACGGTATCAGTCATCTCCATCATGCGATCGGCCAGTGTCGATTTGCCATGATCAATATGTGCGATTATACAAAAATTACGAATGTGATCCTGGGTCATGTCAGCTTCGCTCGACCGAACAATATCTTTTTAAGTCTAGATATGATTGGGTTTACTTCTTCTAGTTTCATCAGCCAACACAAGACTATGTAGGCGGTCACACTAATCAAAACGATTATGACAAATTTTGGAAAGCTAGCCAGGAAGCTTTGATCCGTTGCACTTAGTGGCAAGAATGAAACGGTTAGATAGGTCACAACTGTCATGAAACCAGTGGCACTTGCCATACGAGCAATGGCGTGAATAAATACTTTATCAAATAACCCTTTTATTCGCCTGGACATAACTTTAAATAATATTCCAACCTCTATGATTGATACGATCGCAGTAGCCCAAGCCAGACCATATGGACCGAGCCCTAGTCCCATCGTAAACCAAACTGCTAATGTTACATTCAAAGCAATCGCAGCAAAT
The DNA here is from genome assembly GCA_035443865.1 of Candidatus Saccharimonadota bacterium. Lineage (GTDB taxonomy): Bacteria > Patescibacteriota > Saccharimonadia > Saccharimonadales > Saccharimonadaceae > UBA1547. The sequence continues at coordinate 2,898 of DAOMNR010000066.1, forward strand.
GAAATATAAAGCGGAGTTTTAGTGTCCTGTTGAGCATAAAAACTCCTGGCAGAAATGTGATAAATAGAGCGGAACAAAATTGCTATGGCTAGGATCCCTAGGATACTAGCCATTAGCGTATCACCACCATTCTTGATGAAGTTAACCAAATATCCACGTCCGAAAAACGCAATCACAGTTACCGGTAGCGCTAGCCAAATAATCACACGAAGGACTGATTGCAACTCTTTCTTGAATAAGTCTGGTCGATTTTGCCCCAAGCGTTCGGCCATTTTCGGAAAGGCAGCCGTGCTAATGGCTACGCCAATCAAGTTAATCGGTACATACGACAGTGCTGTCGCCTGTTGATAGGCACGAATGGTTCCTGACGCCATGCGTGAAGCCAAG
>DAOMNR010000067.1:0-254 GCA_035443865.1 Candidatus Saccharimonadota bacterium
CGAATGGGCGTTTATAAACCTCAATCTTCAATCTTGGAAGTCAAAAATAGTTCTGGTGAGGGCTTACAAAAATGGACTGATCCAGCCGGTGTACGAGTTATTGATCCTCAATCTGCCTACATTGTATCGGATATTTTAACTGATCCTGTTGCTCGTGCTGGCCTAGCTAATACTCCTGCAATGAATATCCCTGGCGTCAAAACTGCCACCAAGACCGGTACGTCAGATAAAGATGGAAATGCCAAAGACATTTG
>DAOMNR010000067.1:264-3198 GCA_035443865.1 Candidatus Saccharimonadota bacterium
CCAGCTTTAACCATGGGCGTTTGGCTCGGTAACTCGGATGCCACGATACTCAAAAACGGTAACTCAACCCTACCTGGTCCAATCATCAAGACAGTCATGGAGTACGCTCACAAAGAGGTTTATGCCAAAGAAGGTAAATGGAAATCGGGCGACTGGTTCACTCAACCCGCCGGAATTCAACGAATAGGCGGCGAACTTTACCCCTCCTGGTGGAACAAAAACCAAGGTAAATCAACCGACAAGCTAACGTTTGATAAAGTTTCAAAAAAGAAAGCCACCGACTGCACGCCAGATGGAGCCAAGATCGAAATGGATGTAACCAAAATGGTTGATCCAGTTACCAAAAAGGACATTTATACTTCTCCTGCCGGCTATGACGCCACCAAAGAGGATGACGCCCATAGCTGTAGTGACACAGGTCCAAATGCAGGGTCAATAACTGTGACTCCTGTACTGGGTAGTCCTAACGACTATACAATTAGCGGCTCTGTCACTAACGGCTCACCTTTTAAGATAAATAGTGTTGAAATTAAAGTTGGCGGCAGTTTGGTTAAAACAATCACCAAAGACGGTAACTATTCTTATGTGTACTCGGTACCAGCTAGTGCAACTTCAACTCAACCTATAACAGTTACCGCTACTGATACAGGTTATTACGTAGACGTCGCAACCGGCACTATGCCCGCCCATACGCCACTTCCCTAAGATTACTTTTGTTCGTTAACTAATTTAATTAGATCTGATTCGTTCTGAGCTGACGTACGAGGCTTACGTGACTGCAATGAAGACTTGCTAACACTACCATGATTCGCATTACTAGCAGCCTTAGAGCGGCCCCTAGCTTTATCTTTGTTGATATTGATGTTCCTTGGCTTTAACGCTGGGCTTTGCTCACGATTATCGCTACTGTGCACCGTCTGTTTGTCAGTCGGACGAGCGAACATCATTTTTCCAGCCGCTGTTTGCAAGCTACGAATAAACTCAATTTCAATCGTTTTACCGATACGGTCACTAGCATGTTCAACTACAACCATAGTTCCGTCTGTTAAATGTCCGACCGCTTGGTGATTGTCTTGGCCTTTTTGAGTTAACTCAAGCATAATCTTCTCACCAGGTAAATATGCCATCCTAAGGCTCATTGCCAGGTCATTTACGTTAAGAACAGCTAAACCTTCAACCTGAGCAACTTTGTTCAAATTATAGTCAATCGTACAAATCACGCCGTGGTTTTCTCGCGCTAATTTTAACAATCGTTCGTCAACACCCTCTTCGGCCTTGCTGCCGTCCTGAAAAATTTCAACATTTATGTCGGGCATTTTTTGGAGCTCGTTTACAACATCAAGTCCATGTCTAGCTCGACTCCGCTTCTCGGCGTCGGCATTATCAGCTAGGTATTGCAACTCTCCAATTACACTACGCGGAATAAATAGCGTGTCGCCGATAAAGCCCGACTCAGCCACTGCCAAAATACGTCCATCAATCAATACCGACGTATCAACAAAGATTGGGCGATTATGCTTTTTGTGAGCTAGTTTTTTTGTGTTAACTGCGACCAGATATGTCGCTTCAGCTGCAATAATAAGCAGCAAAATTATAATGAATATTTCCATTTGTTTCCTTACTTTTTTTGTAGATAGTCGATTAACGCAGAACGTAAATCACTAACGCTTTTAATAAATGAGTCCCTTGATGAGCTTTTTGGAGCTATAGCCTGGGTAAAGCCTAGTTTTTTTGCCTCGGCTATACGCCTGTCAGCGCCAATGGCCGATCTAATCTCGCCGCCTAGGCCAACTTCACCAAAAACAACCACTCCGTCATCAATTCTTCGTTCTGCTGCTGCACTAGCAATCGCCATACAGACAGCCAAATCTGCTGCTTGATCGTTTAGTTTTAGTCCGCCGACGACATTTATATAAATATCTTTATCCGATAAATTCAGTTTCGTGCGACGTTCAATAACCGCAATTAATAAATTCAGACGGTTTAAATCAAACCCACTAGCAGTACGCTTAGGATAACCGAAATTTGTTGTATTAACAAGGGCCTGAATCTCCACTAGTAGCGGTCTTGAGCCTTCAAGCGTAGCTAAAACGACCGAACCATCAGCATTTTGACGCTCCGCAAGCAACGCAGCTGAAGGATTTTCGACTAACCGTAGGCCTTCTTCGTACATTTCAAAAATAGCTGCTTCTGTAGTAGATCCAAACCGATTCTTGATAGCTCTGACAACCTTGAATCCACCATATCTATCGCCCTCAAATTGCAAAACAACATCAACCAAATGCTCCAAAACCTTCGGACCTGCAATACTGCCTTCTTTGGTGACATGCCCAACCAAAACAACTGCAGCGCCAGATTGTTTAGCGGCCCGAATAATTACGCTACTACTGTTGGTTATCTGGCTGACCGTACCAGGAGCTGACGTAATCTCATCAAGTGCCAGTGTTTGAATTGAATCAATAATAACTAGTTGGTACTTGCCAGATAAAATTGTTGCTGCGATATCATCAGCGCTAGTACTGGCAGCAAAGCTCAGTTGCTCACTTTTTTCTGCCTCCAACCTTTCAGCTCGGAGTTTAACCTGACTAGCTGATTCTTCGCCACTGACGTATAACACCGGGCTTTTATAGGCAACGTTAGCTGTAACCTGAAGTAGCAGCGTGCTCTTACCAATGCCAGGTTGTCCTGCCAATAGACAGATTCCACGAGGCATCAAACCGCCACCAAGCACATCGTCAAGATCTGAAAACCCCGTCGTAAGCCGTTTCATAGATTCTTGTTTCGAAATAGATTGTATAGTTTGGATTGGTAAAACTTTTCCAGTCGACATTCCCCTTGCGACCGCCGATTTACCACTACTTATTGGCGCCTGTTCAAGTAGTGTATTCCATTCACCGCAATTATCACATTTACCTGTCCATTTAGGATAACTTG
>DAOMNR010000068.1:0-3104 GCA_035443865.1 Candidatus Saccharimonadota bacterium
CATCGACACTAGCACTACATCTCAACTTGATCGTTTTACGCTTGGGTTTGAGTATGATAAGACTTTACAGCAAGTTAAGCGTGATGTTCGCATCAGAACATTTAGATAACTCTTAGATTCAATTACATTAAATACCCCGCATTTTGCGGGGTATTATTAATTCCTCAGTCCCTTTTGTCAGTCTGTTTTTGACTTCTTTTGCTTTCGTGACTGCTTACGCGCAACCAAGGCTGAATCATGAGTCGCTTTGTCGGTTACCTCAAACTTATCAAGGTATCGCCCCGTAAAAAGCCTCCCTTGAGAATAAAGCGCTGAAATTGCACTATAGATTATGGCTGTAAGGGGCATCAACACCCACTGAGCTAGCATCAATACATTACGTCGCCTCTTGTAGCGCTCTGGTCTAGGTGGTAGCATTTTAAACGATAAAAATACTGTTATGAATAAGCCGATCATGGCGATTTGTTGAATCACGCTAACTACATCTGGTAATTGGTGAGCTGGAATACTACGCGCAGCATCACTATTAATCCAAAGTGGCACCCAACCCCCAAAAGCAACAAGCAAAGACACACTAGCAAGTGTTACGTGCCCATCTAACAGCCTTACGAAGCGCGCAATGCCCCCGTAAAGCGGAACGTTACGCTTATGCGTAAAAATCCTCGTAGCTACGTACGGAACGTCTGAAGCGCCATAAGCCCATCGTCTTAACTGAACAAACTGAGCCTTTAGTGTCTTGCCGTAAGTATTAGACAGCACTGCATCTTGATAAATCGGAACATATATCGGTAAAACTGAATAATTACCCCCAAAATAGAAATAGCTGCGCCAATACTGATGCCCGTCCTCAACTATGGTGCGAGTACTCCAAAAATCCATTTCTTCTAGCGCATCCATTGGTTGTGAGTGAGATGCAAAATTGCGCAAAGTATGCGGTCGCATAGAGCTGATGATATTCCAAAACGAATTACCAGTGGCTATGACGCGCATCGGCGCTGGAACATCCCAAATATTATTCATAAACAGCGACACAGGCTGATACGACAGGTGTTTACGGTCTTCGTTTACGATGTATTCATAAGTTACATAATCAAAATAAGTTTTATGCGGCCTGTTGTCGCTATCTAGTGTCGTTACGATAACATTTTTGCTATCAATTTTTTGATCAATCAGCCACTGTTTCAAAAATCGTCCAGCATGGGTAATGTTACCCCCTTTACCTATAACCTCACCCGGTAAATCACTAGGGTGTTCTACTAAATGAAAAGCCAAAAAATGTTTACCGAACTCTTTTTTTAGCTCATTTACCGTCTGCTTTATGGCCTCTCCACCCCTTTGTTCATAAGCAATAGTTAATATTATTTTTTTATTATCATAAGACGTATCAATTACTGATTGAATTGTGGGCGCCAATACGGCGTAATCTTCATTATAGGTAGCAATGATTACGGCATTATATAGCGCAGATGGTTTAGGAAAGAGTTCAGGATCAGCCGTTATCAGGCGTAGATTATCGACATGAAGCAACGCGCCAAAAGCTTTCGACTTGGTTGATTTTAGATCCTCGTACGACTTGTCTGGATTCTCTAGGTCAGCTAAGCGCTCGCTCCAGTTAACTTTTTGAGCTTTATCAAGACGACTACGACCACCAATGGTGTGTATAGCTATGCCAACAGCCTTAACGACTAGGGTTATTATTACTAACATGACATAAATTGCAGCTAGAATTGGACTAATAATTGACAAAACAATCAATAAAATAAGCGCCCCATAGCTAAGAGTCGCTGGCAGCATCTCAAATAACCTGTATTTTAGTGTCCGTTTGCCAAGTGGTATCTCTAAATCAATCATAGACCTAAAGCATCATTCTGACATTTATAACCATGTAAGCCGTAATCCAGCCTAACACCAGTATGCCAACTCCCAGCCACGCCAGCATAATAGCCAAAGACCTGCCTTTTACTATTAATATTTTAATCGAAAGAACAGTATGGGCGGCGGCTACAACTAGCCCAAATAAACCAAATACATATAAATAAAACCATTGACTGGTGTATAGGTGTCTAACGCCAAAAGCGGAGTAGTGTGTGACTGTCTGTAGTTCACTTGGGCGTACCGATATCCCAATATAAATCAAGAAACCGATTGCCAATAATACCAAAAATGAAAGAAGTACGACAAGATATCTGTCGGCTACTAGCTGTTTAAGTGATTCAATAATAGTTGATTTCATATCTAATTAAGTGGAGCCGCTGTCCGGGGTTGAACCGGAGACCTACGCTTTACGAAAGCGCCGCTCTACCAACTGAGCTACAGCGGCAAGCTGGAGTAGATCAAGTGTTATTATAGCACTCCGAAGCCTTAAAACAAACGTCGCTCCCCTGTTGCAACCAAACGTCAAAACTGGTATCATACCAAAGTTAAACCTATCATACGGGCTCGTAGTGAAGGGGTTATCACGCCTCCCTGTCACGGAGGAGATCGCCGGTTCAAATCCGGTCGAGCCCGCCAAGTAAAAACGCTATCAGATGATAGCGTTTTTACTTGATAGAGGCCAGACGCGGATTTGAACCGGCTAGCCCGAAGGGCGCCGGGTCTTGTAGCACAGTGAAATTGTCTGAAAGCTCGCTTTTGAGACAATGGGCAAGCGGAAGAGCCCGTTGCTTGCAAGCGACGGGCGATAATCCGGTCGAAATCCATACTTTTAATAATATTAATTATTGACCGATGAACTGTATCGCTCGGCAACAAAATCCCAATTCACTACGTTCCACCAAGCTTTGACATAATCGTCTCGTTTATTCTTGTAGTCTAGGTAATAAGCGTGTTCCCAAACGTCGAGACCCAAGATTGGTACTGCCTGTCCATCCATAATTGGAGAATTCTGCAGTGGTGTTATGACAATCTCCATATCCGGTTGTAACCATGACCATCCGCTACCAAATACAGCAAGAGATTTTGTTGTATATTCATCAACAAAAGCCTGAAAACTGCCGTATCTAGCATTAATTGCCTCCGCTAGCTCACCAGTTGGCTCACCGCCTCCATCAGGTGACATCCACTGCCAGAATAACGAATGGTTATAGTGACCGCCACCATTATTT
>DAOMNR010000069.1:0-3027 GCA_035443865.1 Candidatus Saccharimonadota bacterium
CGTTGGGTGGACTGCTCCATATCACAAGTGTGGCCTTAGGGGATTTGGTCATTACGGGCGTCATAGCCTTTATTATTCCAATCGTACTGGTCGAGTCGCATAAATTCATTGTACGTCGTAGACTAAGTATATAAAGGAGAGAAAATGATTGAATATAGACATTCGAACTCTCAGGCGGATGTGATTGATTACGTCGCAAAACTAATTAACCAGCACTTAGCCGCAGGTGACAGGGTGCTTTGGTTAACATCAGGTGGTTCAAACATAATGCTTAGCGCACAGATTGCCAGTAAACTTGCGGCTGATAATTCAGATAACCTATATGTCAGTCTAGTTGACGAACGATACGGCAAAATAGGTCACCCAGACGAAAACTGGCAACAACTACTCGACGCTGGTTTCGAAATTCAGGGCGCACACCCACACCGACCCTTAGCGGGGGACAGTGGGTCAGAAACTGCTAGAAAATTCGGCCAGTGGCTAGATGAGCAAATTAATTTAGCTGATATAAGCATTGGGCTACTTGGTATTGGTAGTGATGGACACACCGCCGGTATCAAACCCCACTCGAGCGCCGTTCGATCTCGCGAAACAGCTGTTTACTATAATTGGGACGACCATCAAAGAATTACTATGACGCCCGCTGCGATTGTTAAATTAGACGTTGCTGTCATCCAAGCTTTTGGACGCGACAAAGACGATACACTACATAAATTACTAACCCTAGACTTACCGGACGACGATCAACCTGCTCAAGTGCTTAAAAGAGTAAACCAGAGTATACTATATACAGATTATAAGGAGGAAAAGTCATGAAGATTGCAATATCGGGTTTAGGGCGCATGGGTAGTCAAATTGTCCAAAAATTAGTCGAAGGTGGCCACAGCGTCATTGCGCATAACCGCAGCCCAGAACCAGTCGAAGAGGCCGTCGCAATTGGTGCAACTGGCGCCTATGACAAACAACAAGTAGTTGATGCCTTTGGACCCAACGAACAGGTGGTGCTTTGGATTATGATTCCGTCGGATGTTATTGAATCAGAACTAGATAAATGGGCCGAAATCCTACCCAAAGGCAGTATTGTAATTGACGGCGGCAACAGCGACTACCGAGGCGACGCAGCCCGTGCTAAACGACTAGCAGATAAAGGCAGTCAATTACTTGATATCGGCACCAGTGGTGGTGTTTGGGGTTACGAAAATGGCTTTTCTATGATGGTCGGAGGTGATAAAACCGCCTATGAGGCCGTTACTAGCGCCCTAGACACGCTTGCTTTGCCTAGGGGTGGTCATCAGTACTTTTCAACCAGTGGTAGCGGTCATTACGTCAAAATGGTCCACAACGCAATTGAATATGGCATGATGGAAAGTCTAGCCGAAGGTTACCGAATGCTAGCCGAAGGCCCCTATAAAGACATTGATCTAGCCGCTGCCGGTGACGTTTGGCAACAAAGTAGCGTAGTGACGTCATGGCTAAACGACCTAACTCGCCAGGCATTGCACGAGAACCCTACACTCGATGGCATCGAAGGTGTTGTTGCTGAATCCGGCGAAGCCCGCTGGACACTTGAGACCGCTGATAAACTTGGCATCCCACTGCCTGCGATTCAAGCTTCGTTTGACGTTCGTCTAGCCTCTCAAAAGGGCGAAATAAATATAGCCACCAAACTGTTAGCAGCAATGCGTAACAAATTCGGTGGACATAATATTGATGGGAAACAGTAGTTAGAATATAGAATTTGGCTATTGGAATATGGCAAATAGGTCAGCGGGTGTCGTACAGTGAGGTAAACTGCGCGACAGGACCCGCCGGAACAAACGTTGAGTCGACTAATTAACTATGGTTAATAGCGTCCAGTTGCCGCCCTTGTTATCTGTGCGTAGGCAATATTGAGACAGACCATCTGATAAAGTAATTATTTCGGCAATTTTACCGCTGTAACGTACAATGCAGCGAAGTCCCGCGTCTATGAAATCATAGGTTATTCCGCGAAACTCCATCCGACGAGGATAGGGTGTCAAGTTCTTTTTGAATCCCATTGCTGTTACTGTTACTTGTTCGTTGATTTTTACACGATTCATTTTTTTCTCCAAGATTTCCATCATTTTAATAACAAAAAACTGACAACAAGATAAATTGGTCAGTAAACGGATTTAGGAGTGAGTGATTCGGAGAGGGTAGACACGCCCGTTTAGGTGTCATCTTTTTACCGAATATCTCTAGAATTGTGTACGATTTGACAGGGGCGGGCGGATAACCTACTAGTGTCCGCGGGCATGTTATCGTTTGGTGGCTTCTCGCATAGGCCTGTAGGTGGAAAGGTTGCCCAGTACCTACATAGCTGTATCTAGTATACATCGCCCTATATGGTTGTCGTCAACAGCAAAAATATACTTTAGCGCAAACATACATAAGCTTTACAAAATACATTATTTATGGTATCATCAATCAGATAAAGTGTTGAGCAAACATGGAGCAGGGAGCTCCAGCTCCATTTTACGCTCATTTACAATACACTTTACTCATCCAACACACCGATATAGATAGGAGGTGGTGACAGAAATGTCACTACGAAGAGGTAGTCACAAGCGGAGAGATCCGCTGGTGCGAAAGATACTCTCGATTGCAAGCGCAGCAGCGCTTGTCGTCGGTGTCGCTGGTGGAATGGCGCTTAGCACCGCCCAGTCCGCCTCGGCACACACGCCCGCCGCAACCGACACTTGTACGACGCTGTCAGTTAACCTGACGCAGTACAAAGGCATCGTTCCCGCGAAGGACGCCGTTTTCACAACTGAGTACCAGCGGTACTCATGGACCGGCAACCCCAGCTTGAGCGACCCCGCTACGTCGTCACCGGTGACCGAGCCAGGCAACTGGCAGGCCAACAACAAGCCGGACCCCGGGAACGACCCGATTGGGCAATCATTCCAGCAGGGCAACGGGGTAAACGCCTCGTGGTTCTTCTGGGTTGCGAACCTGGTCGAAACGTCTCCGGCGACTCCGGCCAAGGTGAACACCGTGACGGTG
>DAOMNR010000070.1:0-2979 GCA_035443865.1 Candidatus Saccharimonadota bacterium
AGGGGTGGCTGGGTTGTTGCTCGAAAAAGAGTATACAACTATAACAGAGGCGATGGATTCTCCTAAGCGACCGTTTGTGGCGGTAATGGGCGGCGCAAAGGTTAGTGATAAAATCGCAGTTATTGAACGCTTTGTTCAGATTGCTGACAAAATTATAATTGGTGGAGCAATGGCCAACACATTCTTAGCCCACAAGGGTGTGTCGGTGGGTGCAAGCAAGGTTGAAGCAGACCAAAAGACGGTTCTAAATCATATTTACGCTAAAGCTCGCGAGAAGGTTGGTGAAGGGCATGAGGACGATTTTATTATTTTGCCGACAGACGTGGCTGTGGCTGACAAGATTGAGCCAAGCGCAAAGAGACGCGTTGTGGCGCTACCTGACATAGCCCCAAACGATATCGTACTAGATATAGGCGACAAGACCATTGAACGGGTGGTGGACGCTATCAAGCCAGCCAGGACTGTAATTTGGAATGGGACACTTGGATATGCCGAGATTCCAGCTTTTGCGCATGGTTCAGCTCGGTTAGCCCTAGCGCTTGCTTCTCAGCCTAAAACGACATCGATTATAGGCGGTGGCGACACGGCAGACTTTGTTATTAAGTGGGACGGAAATGACGGAGCTAGCTTTACACACGTTTCTACTGGCGGCGGAGCAAGTTTGGAATTAATGGCCGGCGAACACCTACCAGGAGTCGAAAGTTTACTAGACGCTCATGGGTAAATAGGGTACACTAAAATTAATAAACATAAGTGAAATAGGGTGATGGCACGCGACAAAAAACTTATCGTCGGTAACTGGAAGATGAACCTCAACATGCAAGAGGCTAGTTTGTATTTGCATCAGTTAGCTAAACTTATCAAGACCCGTCGTGACGTCGAGGTTATACTGGCGCCGACTACTTTGACTCTGCAGTCATTAAGCTTGCAGGTTAATGGTCGTCAGTTTAAATTAGCCGCTCAAAACTTCTATTGGCGAGATCACGGAGCTTATACAGGCGAAGTATCAGCCACTCAACTACGCGGCATCGTGTCGTACGGATTGGTTGGACACTCTGAACGTCGTCATATCTTTAACGAAGACGACAAAGATATGCGCAACAAAGTCGAAGCAGCCATTCGTAATAGGATTAGACCGATACTGTGTATTGGCGAGACTGCCTGGGAGCGGTCGAGTGGTGAGACGCATGATGTCATTCACGATCAATTAATTGGTGGACTCTCTAACGTTACTAGTGATGAATTAGAAGAAGTAGTTATTGCATATGAGCCCGTTTGGGCAATTGGCACGGGTCAAAACGCCATGCCTGATGATGTGACTTCTGCTATCAAGGCGATTCGCAGTCAGATCAAACATCTGTATGGGGCCAAAGCATCAGAGAATATCCAGGTACTGTATGGTGGCAGCGTAACGGCTGATAGCGCGGCTGATTACTTGGCCTTGCCGGAGGTAGACGGGCTACTTATCGGTGGTGCCAGTCTAGACGCACATGCATTTAATAAGATTGTTAAAAAAGCACATAAGGGCTCGGCTGATGCCGATAAAGATTAGGGGTTAAATGGTGAAAGAATTTGATTTTGATGAACTAGACAGGGCAGTGAATTCACTTATTAGTCCGACCACAGCTAAACCAGACTCCCCTGCTTCGGCAAATCCTAGTGTTGACGAAAATACAACACCTGCAACTAACCCAAACTCAACACCTGCTCCGTCGTCCGCACCAGCCCCCAACTCCCCTACTCCCACCCCTGTTACCTCTGTAACAAATAATTCAATAGTTGAAAAGCGACAGTCTGGTAGGTTTATGGATGTAGTGCATCCGTCTTCGGACATGAAAACAGCTACAAATTCTACTCCCGCCCCTAGGTCGCGCGATGAAATAAAAGTGGCTCCAAGGGGTGGTGAACCAGCGACTCCAGTAGCTTCACCAGCTACAGATAATGTATGGCCGGATCCAATAGATTACAGTGCGTCCAAAGAGCCAGTTAAATCAGCCGAGTCATCAAGCCCTGCTGAGGCAACAAAACCCGAGTTAGAACCACAAATAACACCCGAATTAACGGTGGACGAGACGTTGAATGCCGCTAGTTCAAATTCACCGTTCTTGCCAGACGCCAAGGTTGAAAAGCGACCGCTTGGGGCTTTTTCGAGCGAACATTCTAATGAAACCCCAAAGCCAGCAGAAGCACCAACTATAGACAACAAACCTGCGAATGACACCCCTACTACTCCCGAGGATAAAAAGCCTGTTGATGATCAACCGCTAGGTCCAGTTGGGCACGATGAAGTCGACACACCACTGCCCGCTGAGTTACAAGATAACGTACTGTCAATCGAAGCCGACAGCACTACACCCGCTACTGCAGGCACACCAACTCGCGATGAAGAACCGGTTGGTCCAACATCAATTACTCAACAGTACACTGCGACCCCTAGCACAAACAAGGAAAAATCGGGTGAGATTTATGACACCAAAGCCTATCACAAAGCCCTCAAGACCCCCCCTAAAAAGAAGTCTAGTTGGTGGTTGGTGGTTTGGATTGTCCTGTTACTTGTAGTTGGTGCCGGGGCCGGCGCAGCTATTTATTATTTCGTTTTACCAGCACTATAGGACTGCAATTCACAGTTTACAAATTAGTTTTCAGTTTTCAATTTTCAAGTTTAATAATATGTCATCAATTGAAAACCCCCGTAGCGCCACTCTGGGAGCACTCTTTTTTAACAAAACCTCCACTGGAGGTTTTGTTAAGGCGTTCGGCTGAAATCGGTTATTACAACCGATTTCACAGTCTCCCCGAGCAGCACTACGGGGGTTTTCAAGACCTATTCGCCGAACTCTTTCTGTAATGTTCGATCTGGAAATTGAAAATTGTGAATTATTTGAAAACTGAAAATTCGTGAATTGAAAACTATTTCCGTAGCCCGTAACTGTTACAATAGTACTAATGGATTTATTAAAAGGATTAAACTCGGCGCAG
>DAOMNR010000071.1:0-2942 GCA_035443865.1 Candidatus Saccharimonadota bacterium
AATTTCACCGCTTAATTTAACTTTTGATCCAGCTCGAACGTGACTGTCATCGCCCAGAAGCACCGCACCAATCTCGTCTTCCATTAGGTTCAGGGCAAAAGCCTCTACAACACCCTCGTCCGTTTGAATTTGCAGAACTTCGCTATACCCAGCATCACGTAGTCCGTGAATCCAAGCTACGCTATCACCAACGCGAACAACTATACCGACTTTCTCTAGTCCTTCGGTCTTCTCCAATCCGATAATTGCATCGCGTAGATCATCTGATAATTCTGTAATTGATAGTTGGCTCATTTTTTCCCTTACTTCCTATACTTTATTCGCTTTTAGCATTGTCAATTTATTTTTTACGGTCGAATCCATTACTCGCGCTAGAACCTCGACTTTAACCCCACCAATAACATCGGGGTCAACCGCAGTTCGAAGATAAACTGACGCTTTTGGTTTAACCATACGAACCATAGCCTCAATTTGTTTTCGAGTTGCCGAAGTTAGTTCATGTGCGCTCGTAACGTCCGCAATCACATGACCCCGCATCGCGAGATTATGTTCAATATCACGCACGATAATCGTAAGCTCGCGAACACGCTTTGCTTCAATCAGATAAGCGGCCAGTTGCTGGTGGACATCTTTTTTACCGTCTAATAGTTCATCTACAAAATACTCGGCCAGCTTACGACGTGATATACGCACTGCCATGATTAAACTGCGTCCTTTATGGCCGACTCAATCAAAGCCTGGTCCGCCTTGGTGTCAATCTTAGTTTTGACTATCTTTTCGGTTGCAAGCGCAACCAGTTCAATCGTTTCGTTACGAAGAGCTTTTTTAGCAGCCAGGACATCACGGTCAAGTTGGGTGTGTGCGTTTTCAATGATTGATTCAGCATGTTTCTTGGCCTTCTTTTCCGCAAGTTCAATTGCAGCTGTAGCTTCCTGTTTTGCCGTCTGAACGACATCGTTTGCTTGGGCACGCGCTTCTTTTAATAGTTTTGCAATCTCATCCTTTGTACCCTCGGCTTGTTTTTTAGCCTCATCAGCTAGTTTACTGGCGGATTCAATATCCTCTTGACGCTTATCAACTGACTTCATAAGGACCGGATAAACTAGCTTTTTAAGTAGCCAAACCAATATTAAAAAGGCGACAATCTGCAAAATCAAAGTCTTCCAGTCTATTCCTAGAGTAGTGAAAATATCACCCTCAGGCGCTCCACTAGTAGTTTCAGCAAATTGCGTTAATATAACCATTAATGTTTCCTACAAGAATTTCGCGATGATAGCAACAATTATACCGATGATTGCAAGTGAATCGGCAAACACAATCGCTGTGATCATAAGTGTTCGAATTTCACTTAATTTCTCTGGGTTACGACCGAGTGCGTTCAGGGCACCACCACCAATAATTCCAATACCGATAGCCGCGCCTAATGCGGGTAGAGCGTAAGTTAATCCAAATGCTAATTGATCCATTTATATATTCTCCTTAATTCTTTACTTATGATTATATCATTCCAACTGTTTCACTAGTTTACTCTCAACAGTAGGGGAATGGTCTGGGTTTGAATGTGTGTCCTTTGTGTGGTTCTCTTGGGCTAGGGCAGTAAAAATAACCGTCAGTATAAAGAACACATATGCCTGAATGAACCCAATTAACAGTTCAAATGCCATAAATATCGGCAAAGCAATACTGGCAAAAAAGCTGGTCAGAACTGCGATAACTATCAGTAGAACTTCGCCAGCAAATGCGTTACCAAACAAACGAAGTGACAGTGATGTACCGCGCGATACTTCGCCGATTATATCTAGCGCACCTTCAAATGCACCCAATGGGTCTTTAAAGGGGTTACGAATGTACCTACCAAGGTTTCCAAAAACACCTAGGTGCTTGATGGCATAAATCTGCACAACTACCACCGTTATAATGGCTAAACCAAGCGTAAAAGGCAAATCAGACGCTAGACTTCTTAGAATTGGCACACCATTTACCCTGATCGTATCTAGACCCGGAATAACACTCAGCCAGTAATTAATCAGTACAAAGAAAAACATCGTGACAGCAAGTGGTGTAATTTTGCGTGCTAATTCGCGGTTCGGAATCACGTCTTTGATTGAGGTTAATAACCCCTCAAACACCCACTGAACAAGTCCGATAAATCGATTATATTTACCTTTTTTTACACTTAACGATACGTAGGCCAAAATCCAAACCGTAATCGCCGTTCCCAAAACACCCGTCACCATGGCATTTGTAATAGGGAAGTCGAAAATCCTAAACATCTCTTCAGATGCAATACTGATATGCAAATTTAAGGCGCCAAATAAGTTATTCATCTAATTATCTCTTTGCTCTCTTTATCTGTCGATAAACTAGTAATCCAGCAATAGTAGTGCCGAGAATAATCCCGACAACCGTAAACCAAGGTTTGGTCGCCATATTAACATCTAATGCAACACCGCCAATCGTAAGGCCAATAATAGGTATAAACATACGCCAAGTAGTGTCGGCCATTGTTCCCAACAAGAAAAGCACCGTCGATTTATCCGACGGTGGGGTTGGATTGTCACTTTTGTTTTGGTTTTGCGATGTACCCATCATTGTATATCTTAACAACTAACAGTATCTTTGTATAGTAGGGAGGGTCTTGCTTTAGTTAATTAATGCAACTACGAATATGTCTCTTCGTTTCAATCTATGAATTGTATGATCACTAAACTAGCTGATAGTACCTTCTGTTACCAACGCCCCACCACCAACCAAAATTACGATACTGTTGTAGCTTAAGCTCCATCAATCTCGAAAACGCCATTAGAAGTAAAGGTGTGGATTGTATTACCCCCAGAGTATATTATCGATCCACCGGTTGCAGTCATCGAACCCGTCGGATAAGAGATAATTAAAATGCCTGACCCGCCTGATCCACTAGTACCAGTGGTGCCGTAGATTCC
>DAOMNR010000072.1:0-2936 GCA_035443865.1 Candidatus Saccharimonadota bacterium
AATCATCGCACTGTGGTGGGCTATTGCAGCAGCACTTCGTCGCCGTGACAACCAAAACGTTTAATAGATAACCAAAACAAACCCATTTGCGAGCCCCTTTACGACAAGGGGCTCGCTTTTTTTGCATAAGTGTTTTATATTAGGACTATCGTGACACGCCAAAAAACAAAAAAGATCGCGACCCGAAAACCAACAAAACGAACCGTAGCCAACACAAGAAAACGTAAGCCTACGAGGTCTGTTAGTCCTGACAAGAAAAAGACGGTCAAGCAAAAGATTAATCATGGCGTCAAAATGGCGGTTATTCCGCACAAAAAGAATGACTATAAACCACACCTGATCAGGGGTTACGGACTGTTTGCGATTGCCTTAGTGGTAATTGGAGTACAGCTAGGCTACAACGTTGCTACTACCGGGAACGTACTAGGCCATCAATCAGATATTACAATCACGTCACTCGTGAACCAGACTAACGATGCGCGTGTCAAAAACGGTGAACACGAATTGCAACTGAACGACAAATTGACTCAGGCTGCCTATATGAAGGCGCAGGACATGTTTGATAACCAATACTGGGCACACGATTCGCCATCTGGTGTCGAGCCTTGGAAATGGTTCGGTGAGGCGGGTTACAAGTATTCCGAAGCCGGCGAGAACCTAGCCAAGAACTTTACTACGACTGGCGCTGTTATGACAGCTTGGTTGGCGTCACCAGAACACCGTGCCAATATACTCAAAAACGACTACAAAGACGTCGGATTTGCGATAGTAAAGGGTGATTTAAAGGGAGAGGACACAATATTGATAGTGGCATTTTATGGATTACAGGCTAGCGATGCGGTGGCTGGTATTCAAACCTCGCTAATCGAAGCCGATCCTAATGGCACAGTTAACATTTTGGCTCAATTCGGGTCAGCTATTCAGTCAATTACTCCAGCGGCCTTGGGTGGATTGGTACTACTAGCAGCGGCTACTATCGTAGCGGTTATCACACACGCCTTTCGACGTAAACTACCGACATCGTTCAAGCGTTCGTGGTATCGTCATCACGGCATTTATAAGGCTGTTGGGTTGATGGCGTTTGGGATTGTCGTGATATTTTTATACGGCGGTGGACAAATTTAGGGGCTGGGGATTTGGAAATAGGTTCGCCGTACGGCGAATGGGAAGCAGAAAGTAAGACATGGGGAATAAAATAAGGGAGTGATACTATGAGCGATAGACAGATTACACGGGCGATTATTCCGGTGGCCGGATGGGGAACTAGGCGTTTACCGATTACCAAAGCGATTGAAAAATGTATGTTACCTATCGGAAATCGACCGCTGGTTGATTATGTTGTTCAGGATTGTGTCGAGGCTGGCATCACAGATATTTACTTTGTTATTAGCGAGGGTAGCACGCAGCTACAGGAGTATTACGAGGACAATCCATCGCTGAACGAGTATCTAACGGCCAACGGCAAACAAGATTACCTGCCGATGGTCGCCAAAAACTCGAATGTTAACTTTCACTATGTCGTTCAGGACACTGCTGGCAAATATGGTACTGCGATACCAGTTGCAATTGTCGCCCCACAGATACCTGACGGTGAATCGGTCGTGGTGCTGATGGGGGATGACTTTATTTATAATGCCGACGGCAGTAGCGAGACCGCCAGGTTGCTATCCGCAACGCCAGATGGTGACAGCTCGATGCTAGGAGTTAACGTGCCAATCGAGCAAGTTAACAGATACGGAGTCATCGATATGGATGCGAATAACAAATTTGTTCGCATCGTCGAAAAGCCTCAACCCGGTAACGCCCCCAGCACTCTGATTAACGTTAGTAAATACGTTTTAAACAGCGACATTATCAAGCAAATTGTTGATTATTCCAACACCGATTTAGACGGAGGTGAATACTATATTACCGAACCGATTAATCACTACGTACACTCGGGTGGATCAGTCCAAGTCGTCCCGGCAGTCGGTCAATACCTAGATGGTGGTAGCGTCGAAGGTTGGCTACATGCGAATAATGTTGTCGCCGAAAACTTCACGCCTTAACCCTTGTACCGGACGCTGTTATCTGTTACAATTAACAACTGATTAATAGAAAGTAAAAGGAATAATATGACAAAAGCAGTCGTCAAAATCGGCGGAAAACAATTTATTGTTGCCGAAAAAGAGACCCTACTGGTGGACCTCCTCCAGGAAGGCACAAAAGAGCTCGTACTCGACCCGCTACTAGTTATTGATGGAGACAAGATTTCTGTCGGTACTCCAACAGTTAAAGGCGCCAAAGTAACCGCTAAGGTCGTAACCGATCTAGTTAAGGGTGATAAAATTCGTGTGATTCGCTACAAATCTAAAAAGCGCGTTCACAAAGAGAACGGACACCGCCAAAAATACAGCAAGATTGAAATTATTTCAATCAAATAGCTAAGCAAAATCTCCGCAATCGAGCGGGGATTTTTAATCGCTCATGGTATAATAATTCTATTAGTGAATAGGGAATATCAACACATGGCGACTGTAATTTCGGTAACAAATCAAAAAGGTGGCGTGGGCAAGACAACAACGGCTGTTAATCTGGCCTATTATTTGGCCAAAGTCGGCAAAAAGACATTATTAGTTGATTTTGACCCCCAGGGCAACGCGACCAGTGGTTTAGGTGTAGATAAACAACAACTGGGCGACACTATTGCCGAGGTTGTTATGGAAAAAGCAATTCTAGACGACATCGTGATCAAAACTGGTCACAAGAATATGTACCTAGCGCCTGCAACACCTGAACTTGCTAATGTCGAAGTAGAGTTAGCCCAGGCGGACAAACGTTTTTCGCGACTTAAGTCCGCAATCGAAGCGAGTCAAGAAAATTACGACGTAGTTATTATCGACAGTCCGCCGAGCCTAAGTCTTCTGACGGTCAACGGCCTGATTGCAGCTAAATAC
>DAOMNR010000073.1:0-2919 GCA_035443865.1 Candidatus Saccharimonadota bacterium
GACGCGCTAGCTTCAGGTGCTAGTGCCCTTCGGGGCGTGGAGGTTCAAGTCCTCGCTCGCGTACCAAGTAAATAGTCGTTCTTCTCGACTGACTATTTACTTGGTATATATATGACTTTAACATCCACCCGGGCGTTGAGGTGAGACCCGCAAGTCTGCGGGTCGCAAGACGATGTCACAAATGAACTATGTTCATTTGACTGACTCGTGGGGTCGCGGAACGTGACCAAGTCCTCTCTCGCGTACCAAAATTATTATGCTTGATAATCCCTACGTCAAAGTCTATACTTCCCTGCAATATGGACGAGCAGTGTATAAACGACATCGTAACTGGAATAGAAATAAATCTAATGACCCAAGAGCAGGTTGTTAGTAAGTTCAGAGATTTAGCCTCAAAAGATTTAGCGTTTGCCGCTCTACACTATGGTGAATTTGCCGACAAACTTGATACGGCAGCAACTGGTGGCAATACCCAACTTAGATCAATGATCGGCGGTCCCGATTCACTCTCGAGAGCCGAACTAATAGATGTTTTGACACAAAATTACTCAGAAACTGACAATGAAACTAAAAAACGCATAGTTGCATTGGCTGTTGAACCACTGTTAAGAGATAACTCATTTTATGTACAGATGACAATTGCAAAAATGAGCAACCCACATATCATTGCGGATATTATTAGAATGCACCCTATATACAATCCAGGCGCCGATTTTTATGAACGAGATTTACTTAAAGGTGATAATTTAGTTGGTCCAGGCAGTATGCAGCTGTGGTTAGATCAATTAGGTAATACTTACTTTGCGGCAATGGCACTTGCGCTACAGACTCAGCACTCTACGGATGTCGAGTCAGTAATCGATGCGAACAAAGAACTCTTCGAGGGCGCTGCACATATTGTTGCATCACACCATGACGCGGTAGCTAACGAAAAACTCATGAAAGGCACTACGCTTAGTAAGTCGGAGCTTCTTCAAAAATACCAGTCTTCTTTTGTTAGCAGCTTCATTGAACTCATACAGGACAAAATACAAAAAGCTAATTGGCTAAAAGTTAATTAATTTACGTCGCTAGCGTATAAACTGCTATATAGGTTAATCTATGTTCACACCCGTATAGGGTATAGTGAATAACATGAGCAAAGAACCAAAACCTGTTGATATAAGTGACATACCCTCGGACAAACCAACCGAAAAATTTATGAAACTCGCCAGTCTAATCGTTAACAAATACCCGTTTGAAACAACTGAGGTTACTAGTGTTGGTAAATATGCCAATACTGAAACTATGAAGACTTTAGTCGCAGAAATAACTAGTTTTGATTCTACCCTTGGCCCCGAACATAGAGATATGCTGGGTGATATTTATACAATCGGTGTACTTGACGGAGCTGGTACCGAGACAGCCTCACTAACTATTGGAAATATTGGTATTGCAATCGAATTAAGAGATAGGAAGCGCATCGACTATACAGATCTAACGCCAGACGCGATTGAAGCGTTGGTTGCTGGCTTTATCACTAAAAATAACTTAAGTGTTTTTGAAAACTAACGAAACATCAAAAGGATGCCTAAGAGGCATCCTTTTTTCGGTAATACGCGAGGGACACTGTACCATAACTACGACTGTCCACCACAACACTCTCCAGTTCGGTTGGTCTCTCACCTCTACCTGGATATGATAATACCATAAGCCCGTTTGGTTTCAATAATTTAAATAATTTTACTACTGTTGATAATTGAATATTATTATATGGTGGATCGGCTATGATAATGTCGTATCGAACATTAGTCCTAGTTGTCCAGGCACCGACACCACCATGAAATGTGATGGCCTTTTCACTAACACCCAAAGACTTAACGTTCTCTTCAAGTATTCGTCCAGCTAATGGGTCTTTTTCTAAAAAAGTCGCTGTCGAAGCCCCACGACTAATTGCCTCAAGTCCAACTGAACCAGATCCAGCAAAAGCGTCTAACACTACAGCGCCTTTGATTTCTTCGCCGATACTATTAAACATGGCGTTACGTACCCGTTCGCCCATAGGATGAGTAGTCACCCCATCTGGCGCAAAAATTGTGCGTCCACCGAGCGTTCCTGAAATAATTCGTAATCTCATATTAATTAAGTGTCGTTAAACGTTGATATTGTTCGACCTGACTTGATAGTTGTTTATATTCTAACAAATCCTGGCCTGATTCGATAAACACCTTGGCTTGACGTTGTGCTCGCGCAATAAGTTTCGTATCAGCTAGTGTTGCGATTTGCAGATTCAAGGCTCCATGTTGAGCCCTGCCATAAATTTCTCCTGGACCACGTAGCCTTAGGTCAACTTCAGCTAGATAAAAGCCATCATTCGACTTTTCGATTTCGCGCAGACGCTTGGTCGGCTTAGAACTAGTACTCGTAACCAAGTAACAATAACTTTGATGGTCACTACGACCGACACGCCCCCTTAATTGGTGCAACTGCGACAACCCAAACCTATCTGCGTCTTCGATAATCATTACGGTGGCGTTCGGTACGTCAACACCAACCTCTACAACTGTGGTACTGACCAAAATATCAATCTCATTATCTGCAAAGCTTTTCATGACAGCTTCTTTTTCACTGGATTTCAATTTTCCATGCAGTAACCCAATTCGACGATGTTTGAAAATCGAATTTTGAAGCTTTTTGTATTCAGCTTGGACACTTTTAATTTCATTGTCTGGGTTATCGTCAATTAGGCTGCAAATTACATAAGCTTGCCTACCCTGACCGATTTGTTCATCGACTAGGTTGTACAACTGTGCGCGACTGTTCGGCGACCAAATCTTGGTTTTTATTGGTAAACGACCTTTTGGTAATTCGTTCAAAATACTGACATCCAGTTCACCGTACACTGTAAGCGCTAACGACCGAGGTATCGGTGTAGCTGTC
>DAOMNR010000074.1:0-2909 GCA_035443865.1 Candidatus Saccharimonadota bacterium
GTGGTGGACGCTACGATGGATTAGTAGGATTATTTGGTGCAGAACCGATTTCGGCTGTAGGAATGGCACCCGGCGGAACCATGATTGAGAACTTCTTGACCGTTCACGACTTAGTGCCGGTGTCTCGATCAACAACGGAACTGTACATTATTGTGATGGGTGAAGTTGCTCGTGGCGCCAGTAAATTAGCTCAGGACCTGCGCGAAGCTGGATTAAACGTCGAGCTCGACATTACCGATCGCAAACTTGATAAGCAAATAAAAACAGCTGTCAAAAAACGAATTCCATATATTCTGTTTGTTGGCGAGTCCGAAATCGAAACCGAGATCTACACCCTTAAAGACGCGACAAGTGAAGATGAGCAAAAACTCACTTTTGACCAAGTTGTAGATACGGTCAAGATTAGGTAGTATTCAGTTTACAAATTTTCAGTTTTCAAATAATTTTCAATTTTCATTTTCCAATTATTGGTTAATACTAATTTATGAATTGAGAACTGTGAATTAACTGAAAATTGTGAATTGAAAACTGAGAATTTATACCATGGTATAATTGTTCCAATGAAGACATCTGTAAAAAATATATCCGACACATTGGTCGAATTGACTATTACGCTTGACGCCGAGCAGCTAGCAGTCGCCACACAAGTAGCAACAACTAAATTAGCACGAGACGTTAAAGTCCCGGGCTTTCGAAAAGGCAAGGTACCTGCATCTGTCGCGTCAAAAAATATTGACCCTAAGGCCCTGCAAGAGCAGACGATGGACGACGCAATTAGCAAGGCCGTTGCTGAAGCTTTTACCGAGCAAGAGATTCAAGTACTAGATCGCCCAGCAGTTGAAGTAAAGAAATATGTTCCTGGTGAAACACTGGAGTTTACTGCTGAAGCCGAAGTGTTACCTAAAATCAAGCTAGGAAACTACAAGAAACTAAAAGCCGAGAAGATAAAAGTTGCGATCGACGCCAAAGACATTGACGAAACGATTGAGCGAATGCGCCATGGTTTTGCCGAGCACAAAGACGTAAAGCGAGCTGCCAAAGACGGTGATGAAACTGTTATCGACTTTGTCGGTAAACGCGATGGTGTGGCCTTTGACGGTGGTACTGCAACCGACTACGGACTTACACTTGGGTCTAACCAGTTCATTCCTGGATTTGAAGAAGCGATCGTGGGCCACAAGCCAGGCGAGACTTTCGATATTGAACTGACTTTTCCTAAGGACTACCACGCAGCCGACCTAAAGGGCGCCAAGGTAACCTTTACAACTACACTTAAATCTATCAAAGAAGCTAAACTACCAGCTCTTGACGATAAATTTGCCGCCAAGTCCGGACCATTTAAAACAATGACTGAATTAAAGGCTGATATTAAGCGTGAATTACTAGCTCAAAAAGAGCGTGAAGCCACCGAAAAACTAAAAGATAACCTTGTCCAGCAATTAGTTGCGGCTAGCGACATACCTGTACCCGAGATATTAGTTAAAGATCAGATGCAGTCGATAGAGCGGGATTTTATGCAGAATTTAGCTTATCAAGGCATGAACATAGAACAATATTTGGAAACAAAAGGTTTTGCCGACAAAGAATCTTGGCTTGATACCGAAGTTCGTGATGCAGCAGTTAATCGAGTAAAGGCAGGGCTTGTTCTTGCAGAACTAAGCAAGGTTGAGAAAATATCGGCTACCGCTGACGAACTTGCATCTCACATAGACCTATATCGCACACAGTATGCAACTAATCCAGAGGCTTTGAAGCAGTTTGAGCTGCCTGAAGTTCAGCGTGACATTGCTAATCGTTTGTTAACTGAAAAGACAGTTGATCTGCTAGTTAAGCTTAATTTAGGGAGTTAGATAGATGCCTGAAAAACCGACTCAACTCATTGAACGCGAATCTGTTGCGCAGAAGTACGAGACCATGCACATTAACGCCCCCTATAGGGCGGCCGAGTTTGATGATGAAACGCTTGAAGCTATCATAGACGGCAAAGGTTTTTTGTTCATTTCGAATACCGAGGTGAATGGCGAGGGCGACAAAAAGCGACAAGTATATAACAAGCAGCTACTAGAATATGTGATTGGCGGTGCTCTAAACTATTCAATATCTTTCGATGAATCAACGAGCATGATTACTGCATCGGTTTGTGATTCAGATAAGTCAACAAACATCGTGTACGAAGGTCGATTGTACTCGGAAGCAATAGCAGCGATCGAAGCGGCTGGATTCTAGAATCGCCGCCTAGCACTCACTTGCAACGAGTGCTAGGTTTATATATACTAGAATTATGACTAAGCCATCAAATTATCTAGTTCCAACGGTAATTGAACGATCACCTGATGGTGAGCGTGCATTTGATATCTATTCACGGTTACTTAAAGAACGAATTGTGTTCTTGGGCGAAGATGTTAATGAACACACAGCCAATATCGTAATTGCTCAATTGATACATCTAGCTTACGAAGATCCTAAAAAAGACATCAAACTATACATAAACAGCCCTGGTGGTAGCGTGTATGATGGTTTGGCGATTTATGACACGATTCAATATATTTCGCCTGACGTTCAGACAATCGGCATCGGATTACAGGCAAGTATGGGGGCATTCTTGCTATCTAGTGGCGCCAAAGGCAAGCGATATGTTTTGCCAAGTAGTCGTATTATGATCCACCAGCCATCTAGTGGTACTCAGGGTAAGATTACGGATCAAGAGATTACATTGAAGGAAGGAATCTTCCTAAAACGACGCTTGAACGAAATTTTAGCCAAAAATACCGGCCAGCCCCTTTCAAAAATCGAAAAGGACGCCGATCGCGACTTTTGGATGAGTGGCGACGAAGCCGTTAAATACGGTTTGATCGACGAAGTTATCAAAAAAGCCTAATTGTACGATATCATCATCTAAATAGTGCTTG
>DAOMNR010000075.1:0-2859 GCA_035443865.1 Candidatus Saccharimonadota bacterium
TCGTAGGGCAGTAGAGCGCCCGTTGACGTTAACAGCAACATAATCGCTAAAATAGCTATCCAGTCTAACAACAGGGATATTAAGCGGCACATTGTCCGCTAGGTCACCGTAAAACTGCATGTTACAATCCAGACAAACGCAGGTCACGATGCGGTGACCAACATGAGCGTACTTCCACAGTGGATAGCGGAACTTGCGTACTTTGCGATGCGCCACACCCTCAGTCCCATGACACCACAGCAAACAGTTCTGATCAGTGATACCCCGATAGACTTTTTGGACCGTAATGGCGCTATTCATATTTATATAATAACATTCGAATATTACTGCTTGCGATTTAATCGTTAGTGGTTTATAAATATAAGCAATATGTGCATAAAAACAAACACAGAGGACACCAACTAAATGACTAACAGGCGTGCTCATTATGATGCACAGCCGGTCTATCATTTACCGCCACCTGAAGTCCTACTTATTAAACGCGACCCACATAATCTCATACCGACACCAGTCGATGGCAGAGGACTTGTCGACACCAAAGGCTTATTAATCGAAATGGCAAAAACGGTCGACCCTAGCTATAAATGGGCTTCACCGTTTAACGACGTACATCACTTGCAGTGGCCAAGCAGATGGTATGGAGATGAAGAAAGCGACAACCCTACTCCTAGTGAATTTCGCGAACTTGCTATCAGCAAGTGGGTTCTACCGCGAGTTTTACATAACTACATTCACTGGCTTACTGAACCCCCCGAGATGCCAGAACCCGAAGTAATGCATTACCGAATTGAGGCGCAAAGAGTTGTTACCTCGCTATTTCAATCGGTCAAGGTCAGTAAACATATCCTGAGATCACGGAATTTGACTGAAAAACAGATTGATAGAAAACTGCTTCAGCGTTTCGGGTCGTTTTCAAATCAATTAGAAAAGGCAAAGCAAGCCATACCAATAGAACTACAACCAGTTGACCTGACGGTTTATAAACCCGAAACTGTTGACGACATGTTTAATATTGGATCAATGTTAGGTAAATATGCCGTCGCTGGATCCGCCAATATAGCAATGCGTTTGATGCAACAACCTCAGCGTAATACCACCTTAGTAATGGTATAATACCTACAAAAGGAGGTTTGATACGAGCGAAGGTGAACCAGTATACGAACTAAACGGCGAACTGTTCGAAACAGCAGGCGAGTTCTTGGACGCATTAGCCCACGAATATAAAGTCGGGGACCAAGAACTCGTCAAATCTACTCTCGAAGATTATGGATTCGACATGTCTGACATCGGGCAATAACAATTTAGCGTATCTTGATTTTGAGTTCTAAATTAGCAATATATTGCACTGGATCTGCCAGTTTGTTTTTGCGTAAATAAGCCAAATGAATCTCAGAAAAAGGCAAGACATTGCCCGGGTAATCAACTGCTGTCGGACTGTACATTCCCTTGGTGTGCATGGTTGGATCTTTTTCGAGTTGTTTTAGTTTTTCGGTAATTTCGTCTAGGGTCATTTTGCATCCACTTCTTTAAACAATGTATCTATTATGCCTGAAAGGTGTAATAATAGCCAATCTGTAGGTGTATGCTTGTAAAAACAAACCATAATCGTCATAATATCTGACAGATACAGCTAAAGTAGGGGGCAACATCCAACCACTCACGTTAACTCGTTTTTGGCATCGCCGCATTTGCGAAGCGGCATTTTTGGTGGCGGCTGCAATTATTGGGTTGTTTATATGGATATTTTTGACCGAAAGTAGCGTCGTTGGCGACTCATTACTGGTTAGTGTACCTGCCGTTATTTTGGCCGGTGCAACCGCAGTCGTCAGCCTGGTTTCATACATCTGGACACCCAAAAACCTTATACTACCGTTCGCTTTAACCGCCTACTTGTTACTGGCTGCCACAATCGCAGCCTTGATCATAGGCACCGGGGGACTCAGCTCGCCATTTATTGCACTGTGGATGTTAATCGTTGTTTTCGCTGGCGTCTTTGGACTATGGGGGTTAATTCCAATCCTGGCCGCCATCGGCACCTTCGCTGGGTTTGAATACGTTGCCAACAATTTATCGACAGACTCAATTGTTATTATCGGGTTTAGCGGTATTTTGCCGTTAATAGCCAGTTTTATTGTCTGGCACAGCAAAGTTGGTGGACCCAAAGAAGACTCTAATCCCGACTCCAAAGCCTACCGCAACCTAGCTAACGAATTAACAGAGGTAGCTAGTAAGTCTGAGGTGGTAATTAACGCCATTGGCGACGGGGTAATGGCAATCGACAGCCAGGGTATAATTCAGCTAATCAACCCCGCTGCCCAGCGGATAATCGGATGGGGTAAACAAGACGCCTTGGCGCTCAATTACAAATCAGTACTGCAACTGGTTAACGGCAAAAACGAACCGCTGGACGCTGCCGGCGATCCGATACAGCAAGTTCTAAACACCAATCAACAAATCAGAACCAACGACCTGACGCTAATTACCAAAAGCACCAAAAAACTGATGATATCACTGGTGGTTTCACCAGTTGGCGACGCCGGATCAGGTGTAATCGTGGTTTTCCGCGACATTACCAAAGAAAAGGCCGAAGAACGCGAACAAGCCGAGTTTATCAGTACCGCCAGTCACGAAATGCGCACACCGGTTGCATCAATCGAAGGCTATTTGGGACTGGCGATGAACCCAACCACCGCTACAGTTGATCAACGAGCGCACGATTACATAATGAAAGCACACGAATCTGCTCAACACTTAGGGCGATTGTTTCAAGATTTACTTGATGTATCCAAAGCCACCGATGGTAGGCTGTCTAATATCCCCAAAGTTGTTGATGTCACCAAATTCGTCTTTGATGTTGTC
>DAOMNR010000076.1:0-2695 GCA_035443865.1 Candidatus Saccharimonadota bacterium
TTGGTACATGGACTATATGATGAGGCTGAGGAAGCACATCTAGTAGCAGAGCGAATTTCAACTCACGTTGCCATGGGCGCACGTCAGTTTGGTGATTTTGCGGTTCTGTATCGCACCAACGCTCAAAGCTACACGTTAGAACGGGCTTTTATTAGACTGCGTGTCCCCTATCAGATTGTCGGTGGAGTTAGGTTTTATGATCGTAAGGAGATTAAGGATATAATCGCCTACCTAAGGTTAGTCTATCAACCAAGCGACCGAATGAGCTTTAGCCGGATTGTAAATGTTCCGACACGTGGAATTGGCGCAACTAGTCTAGAAAAGTTTTTAGCGTGGCAATCGACTAGCGATATGGATATTATTTCGGCGCTAGTTGGTGCAAATGATTCGGATGGGTTAGTGCCCAAGGCCAAAAAAGCTCTAACAGGATTAGGCTCAAAACTTCGTAAAGTTCAAGACATGGTCGAAACAGCTAGTCCGTCTGAATTAATCGAGAAAATTCTATCTTTAACAGGGTATCGAGACTATATTTTGGATGGAACGCCGCAGGCCGAAGACCGCGAGGCGAATATAGGGTCGCTCGTCTCTGACGCTCAATCATTTGCCAGTCTACCTGACTTTTTAGAAGAGGTAGCACTAATGTCCAGTGCCGATACCGACACTAGCGATCAAAAAGTTACATTAATGACGCTTCATGCAGCAAAAGGCCTAGAGTTTCCAGTTGTCTTCATGGTTGGAATGGAAGAGGGAATTTTACCTCACGCTCGGGTTTACGAGGCTGGTCCAGCAGAGTTAGAAGAAGAACGACGCCTAGCGTACGTTGGGATGACTAGAGCCCGCGAAGAGCTGCATCTGACTTATGCGCAAAGCCGCTTGCAGTTTGGTGAACGGGGATATAACGCAATGTCGCGTTTCATCGCAGATATTGGCGAAAGCGCAGCTACAATTAGCGCCAGTGAACCGCATGCCACACCTGACCAAGATTTCTATAGCGACGAGCCATTTATGGTTGGCGATAGAATCAGGTCAGCGGCGTTTGGAGAGGGTGAGGTGAGTGACGTTGATGGTCTGGCCCTGACTATTCACTTTGATAGTGGGCAAACCAAGAAGCTCAATGCGGAATATGCAAGGTTAGAGAAGCTATAACAACCTGGCGACCGAGCGCCCTACTTACTTTTTCAGAGCACTCTTTTTAAGTACAAGCTCCACCGGAGCTTGTACTTAAGCGTTCGGCTGAAATCCTCGGGTACGCCTCGGATTTCACAGTCTCTTCAAAAGTAAGTAGGGCGCTCGGTCGCCAGGTTAGCCCGTAAACTTTCAGAACATGGTGGATTTTGTTATACTTAAATAACACACTCTGGGGTGTATAGAATAAATTGATGAAGAGTCTAATAACTAGATCCGCCACGCCAATTGGGGCACTTATCGCCGCTGCGCTACTTATGATTGCAGTGGCTGTTATCGTAATGGCGAATATTAGCCATGCTGGTAATGGTGAACCCGGCCAAGACGGACGACTAGTGACTATACACGACCGAGGAACCGAGAAGGTTATCTTGACACAAGCTGGAACGGTTGGTGATGCGCTGGCTGAGGCTGGCGTTGTGCTTGACCCTAAAGACGCAGTTGAACCATCAACGAATCAAAAACTTGTCGCCTCGGACTACCAAGTAAACATATATCGTGCTCGTCCTGTGATTGTGGTTGACGGGGTAATTAAACAAAAGATTGTCACACCGTATCAAACTGCACCACAAATCGTAAAAGATGCTGGCATCAAACTGTACCCCGAGGATACAACTAAGTTAGAGCGAGTTAATGATATTGTTGCCGAAGGTGCAGGTCTGAGATTGACAATTGACCGTGCAACACCGTTTAAATTTACACTTTACGGCGAAACAATAACGGCGCGAACTCAGGCGGCAACAGTTGGCGATATGTTAGTAGAAAAGGGGATAAAGTTAGGTGCTAATGACCGCGTGTCGGTTGATAAATCCACGCCGATTACCAGTGACCTTAGTGTACGCGTTTGGCGCGAAGGCAAACAGACGGTGACCGTTGATGAATCTGTTGACTTTGCGGTTGATAAGATATCAGACGCCAATAGAGAACCAAGTTATCGTGAAATTCGCACTCCAGGCGAAAAGGGTTCACGTAGCGTCACATACGAAATAGAAATTCAAGACGGCAAAGAAGTTGCTAGGACTGAAATCGCTAGCATCGTTACAAAACAGCCAAAAACTCAGGTGGAAGTCGTTGGAGTAAAGGGTCAGTACACAACACCAAGCGAGAACCAAACCATCACATGGGATTATTTAATCGGCCAAGGATTCACTAGGAATCAAACTGCCGGTATCATGGGTAATTTGATGCAGGAGCATCGCTTTAACACTTCTGGTGATGGCCTAGCTCAGTGGACGGGCGGGCGTAAAGCCAAATTAATGGCGATGCCAAATCCATACAACATCTACACACAACTCGATTTTCTGATGATTGAATTAAACGGTGGTTATCGTGGTGTACAAAATGCAATTAGAGCATCTAGTACGGTTGAGGCAGCCGTAAAGATATTCCAAGATCAATTTGAGCGCTGTGGAATTTGTGCTGAATCAAACCGCATTCAGTATGCCTACAATATTCTAGCGAGTCATTAATCAATGACCACTCCTAAAAAGTCACTTGGTCAACATTGGTT
>DAOMNR010000077.1:0-2504 GCA_035443865.1 Candidatus Saccharimonadota bacterium
CATCCGGCTTCCGGCCTTGCGAAATGCCGCTGGCATTTCTCACCTTACCACTTGACCACATCCCATTAATCTAATGGTAGCGTGCGTAAATATTCAAGCAACTACGGGGGCGATTATAGCATAAACTAGGGTATACTGGATAGATGAGCAAAAAAATTCTTCCTGTCGTCGAACTAACCTTAGACAAGATTGTCGGTGGTGGTCAAACGTTAGGGCAACTTGATTATGGTAAAAAAGCCTTTATTTGGGGAGGACTACCCGGCGAGAAGGTAACTGCCCAGATAACTAAAAAGAAATCTAGTCTAGTTGAGGGTGTTGTTGCTGACGTAATCACACCCAGCGACCAACGCATTAAGCCGCGTGATGAAACGAGCTATCTTTCAACTAGTCCGTGGCAAATCATGAGTTTTGACGCTGAGCAACACTATAAATCAGCACTCATCGAGGAGGCTTTCGAACTACATGACATCGTTTTACCCGAGCCGATTAGTATCTACACTGACGGCAAAGAATACGAGTATCGCAATAAAATCGAATTTAGTTGGTGGTGGGATAAAGAATTAGGCCAATTAGATCTAGCGTTTTTTCGACGCGGTACACACGGCAAGATTCCAGTCGAAGGTACAAGCCTAGCGCACCCCAACATTAATAAAGTCGCCGTTGCTATTCGCAATTTACTACGCACCAAGGAAGGTGTCCAAGCCTTTATGTTAAAAACCCTATTAGTTCGCTGTGATTCATCCGGCAATGTTGCGTTGCAACTATATGTCAAAGAGCCTGATTTCGTTCAATTAACTGGCGAAGAGTTAAAAAACCTTGGTATTACAGGCTTTGAACTAATCTTTTCCAATCCCCAAAGTCCAGCAAGCGTAATCACCGAACGACTCCAGCAGTGGGGTGTTACAACCCTGACCGACACCATCCTTGGTGTACCATTCACATACGCCGTTGAGGGGTTTTTCCAAATAAATGTCCCGGTTTACGAACACGCACTAAACGACATGAAACAGTGGGTGAGTGCCGATAAACCAGTTGTCGACCTATATAGCGGCGTCGGAACGATCGGGCTAACAATCGGTGGCGAGAACGTAACGATGGTAGAAATCAACGAAAATGCCGTCCGTGAAATGAAACGTAATATTACCGCGCTCGACCGGGAGAAGGCGGTTAAAGCGGTTCTAGCGCCCAGCGAAACAGCATTGGAACACATAACGTCCAGTTCAACAATTATCGTTGATCCGCCCCGCGCTGGACTGCACGAAGACGTGGTCAATAAATTACTTGAATCCACACCAGAGCGAATTATTTACTTGTCATGCAACCCAGTCACCCAGGCCCGAGATGTCGCAAAACTAGCTGAAAAATATGGTATTAAATATCACGCTGGTTATAACTTTTTCCCACGAACTCCCCATATTGAGAACCTGGTTGTTCTAGACCTCAAATAACAGTTTGTTATAGAGCTTATGTTTGATACAATTAAGCCATGAGAAAAACCTCTTTTGGTTTCACTATGATCGAAATTTTGGTAGTCGTTGCCGTTATTGGCATATTGTCTACAATCGGAGTCGTAGCCTTCACAAAAGTCCAGACTGATTCACGCGACAGCCAGCGTTCATCACGCGTAACAGTGATCTCTGAGGCACTTGAGAAGTATTATCAACAAAACGGCGAATACCCTAGTTGTGCCCAGATGAAACAAAACCCATCAATAATCAAAAGTAGCGTACTAAAAGGCATCGACACATCTGTGCTAGTAACACCAACAGACAAAACAAATGACAACTCTATAACCACTTGCGATAACTTAACTTCTGGACCTGGATCTGATGTCTACGCCTATGTGGGCGATGGTAGTCCAGACTGTATGACAGGTAGCTCATGCCTCAGTTACTCATTAAAATACCGCGAAGAATCGACCGGGGACATAATCTCAGTTGATAGCCGACATTCTACAGACATAGCAACCTCAGGTGCATCCGTTCTAACGGCTACTTCTACTGGTTTTAATCAAGTGTCTCTTAGCTGGACAAGTGTCCTCAACGCCAGCACTTACGACTTACGACGAACCAGCAACTCAACTTGTACTAATGTAACAAAATCCATCAACAATATAACAAATACGTCCTATGTTGATAGTGGTCTTTCAGCGGGAACCACCTATTACTATTTAGTTAGAGGAAAAACAAACGGAGTCGGGGGAACTTGGTCAAACTGTACATCTGTAACAACACAAGCCCTATCTGGTGTAGGCTGTGTAGCAACAGCAGATTCAAATTCTCAAATCACGTTAACTTGGACAAGAGATTCGTCAGCAACAACTTATGATATTGATTATTCGCCGAATTCAAATTTTAGTTCACCGGTGTATGCAATCCACGGCATAGCCCAGGTCCCATCGGGAAATACCCCTACCCAGGTAGTTACGGGCCTATCAACAGGTGTTCAGTATTTCTTCCGCTGCCAAGCAGTCGCGGGCACAGTCCATGGTCCCTGGTCATATG
>DAOMNR010000078.1:0-2411 GCA_035443865.1 Candidatus Saccharimonadota bacterium
GAACATCACGCTTAACTTGCTGCAAAGTCTTATCGTACTCAAACCCAAGCGTAAAACGATCAAGTTGAGATGTAGTGCTAGTGTCGATGGTTTGAATCTGTTGTTTCTGAGCCATGTATTGATATTAGCATAATCGGCATGAATTGTCAATAGAACATAACGTGACTCAATATTACATCCATGATATATGAAGACTAACACGTAGCGTAAACTGCTAGTGGAAAACTGCACATATCAGTGGGTAAACGAAAATCACCCCCGTAGGAGTGATTGTCTTCTGTATTTAAGTTGTTATATTATATTTTCTAATTTGGTGGGTCCTAGAGGATTCGAACCTCTCACCTCCACAACGTCAATGTGGCGCTCTAGCCAAATGAGCTAAGGACCCGTACCTGGTGTAGTTTATCAGAAACGGGGGTGATGGGCAATATTCGTGATAAAATAGCTGATATGGATGAACAAACACTACATGCAATGCGTCATAGCTTGGCGCACATAACCGCAGCCGCGGTTCAAAAATTATGGCCTGATGCCAAATTTGGGGTTGGACCGGTGGTAGAAAATGGTTTTTATTACGATATTGACTTAGGAGAACTAAAAATCTCGGAAGCTCAGTTCGGTAAAATTGAAAAAGAGATGCGTCGAATCATTGGTGCATCTCAGGATTTTGAAAAATTCAGCATGCCAATTGACCAAGCAATCGATTGGGCGCGCCAAAACAACCAACCACATAAAGAAGAACTATTAAACGATCTGAAAAGATCTGGCACGACTGCAGCAAAGGATTTAGACGCAGCCGAACTGGGCACAATTACAGATTCAGAAGCGGCAGTTGATGAGGTGACCTTTTATAAGAACGGTGATTTTGTTGATTTGTGTCGTGGTCCGCACGTTACTAACACTAAGGACGTTGGAGTGTTTAAGTTATTACGGGTTGCTGGTGCATATTGGCGTGGTAATGA
Organism: Candidatus Saccharimonadota bacterium; assembly: GCA_035443865.1. Classification (GTDB taxonomy): domain Bacteria; phylum Patescibacteriota; class Saccharimonadia; order Saccharimonadales; family Saccharimonadaceae; genus UBA1547. The sequence continues at coordinate 963 of DAOMNR010000078.1, forward strand.
GAAAAACGCCCAAATGCAGAGGTTATATGGTGTAGCGTTTGCTACCCAGCAAGAATTAGATGACTACCTCGAAATGCTAGAGCAGGCTAAGCTGCGTGACCATCGTAAATTAGGTAAAGAACTGGATCTGTATACAGTTTCGAACTTAGTCGGTGGTGGGTTGCCACTATTTACCCCAAGAGGAACGGTTTTGCGTGATGTTATGGCTAATTATTCTAATCAATTGCGGCAGAATTTCGGTTTTGAAAAAGTCTGGACGCCACATATTACCAAAAAAGAGCTTTACGAGACATCTGGTCACTGGGCAAAATTTGGCGATGAACTTTTCTTGGTCACAAGCCAAGAAACTAGTGATGAATTTGCGCTTAAACCTATGAACTGTCCGCATCATAGTCAGATTTATGCCAGTAAACCACGCAGTTATCGCGATATGCCAGTGCGGTATCTAGAGACCACGACTGATTATCGTGACGAAAAGACTGGTGAACTGGGCGGGCTAAATCGGGTTAGAGCGATCACTCAAGATGATAGCCACGTTTTTTGTCGTCCAGATCAAATCGAGACCGAGATAAATAATTTGTTATCTAGTGCTAGGGAGCTTTATCAGACCTTAAATATGAAGTTACGTGTTCGTTTATCATATCGTGACGAGGGCGATGGTTATTTGGGTGATCAACCTCTTTGGGATAGCGCTCAAGAGCAGTTAAAGTCTGCGGTTATTTCTAATCAGTTAGATTATTTTGAGCAAGATGGCGAGGCAGCATTTTACGGTCCCAAAATTGATTTCATGGCAACAGACGCGATAGGGCGCGAACATCAGGTGGCGACAGTTCAGCTAGATTTCGTGCAACCAGGTCGGTTTGGCTTAGAATACGTCGATGCAGATGGTAAATCGCAGACTCCAGTTATGATACATTGTGCACTTCTGGGCTCAATTGAGCGATTTTTGAGTGTGTTTATTGAACATACAGCTGGTTGGTTTCCGATTTGGGCGGCGCCAGAGCAGGTCCGTATTTTGACTATCAATGACACTGTAGTGGACTATGTTCAAGAGGTTGAGGAAATGCTAAGCAGGTTTGTGTTTATGGAGCCTGTAAAATATAACGAGCTACGGTATAGTCGAGATGATCGAAACGAATCGCTAGGAAAAAAGATACGCGAGGCTACTAATTACAAGATTCCGTTGCAGATAATTATTGGCCCCAAAGACAAAGAGGCTCGAGAAGTCAGCGTTCGGACAGTGGACACGGAAGAAAAAATCAAGCTCGATAATCTAAGCGCTTATATCAAGTCCCTTGCGTAGAGTTAGTTTTCCATGGCTACTATAGACGGCGATTTTCGAACCAAAGTAGAGGAATTAATGTCGCTAGTTCCTAGTGGCCAAGTGACTACTTACGGTGATTTAGCGGCACTAGCTGGACACGCCTATGCGTCCAGGGTTGTGGGTGG
>DAOMNR010000079.1:0-2368 GCA_035443865.1 Candidatus Saccharimonadota bacterium
CGAATAGGACCAAACATCGATCAAGATTCGGTCAAAAAGGAAGTTCAAGGCAAAAAATATGGCGAAGTTCAATCGCTACTTGAGGCGATCGACGGTGTCAGCGATGTGGACGTCAAATTCTCATACTTTTGGGTGACTACCGTTCCAAATGATATTAGTAAAATTGACGTTGAGTTCAAACTTCAAGATGCCTAAGTCAAAGACCTATATTGCCCTAGATGTCGGTGAAAAACGCATCGGAGTGGCAGTAGGTGATGATTCAGTCCGTATTGCAGTTCCATTTGAAACCATTGATGTAGATGGAGGGGAGGTTGAGGCGATATCTGAAATAGTGATAAAAGAAAATGCCGAAACCGTGGTCGTTGGTTACCCTAGGAATCAATCTGGCGAACCGACAGCACAGACGCAGTTTGTGGTTGATTTTGCCGATAAATTATCGGATGTGGCGCCGAATATCGTATTTCAAGACGAATCACTAACCAGTGTTATCGCCGAGAAACGTCTAGAGAGTTATAATCGACCATATCAAAAATCTGATATTGACGCCCAAGCCGCCGCAATTATTCTGCAAGATTACTTGGAGCAACTGCCTTGAATGATATACAACCTTCCAAAAAACCTGAACAAGATTTAAAACAGTCTTTGGTAGAACAGCCAACAGCTGAACCTATCGTTTTGCCTGAAACCATAAGCGACGAACCACCGTCTTTAAACAAGCGACTTTGGCTAAAACGACACAAACCACTAGCGATAATTTTGGGCGTTTTGTCGATATTAATACTAGGTTTACTGCTATTTTTTGTCTGGTATTTATGGGCTCTTAGCCCAGTTAACCCTAGTGATTTGCGTCACGATAGGGTTGAAATCGCAGCTGGTAGCTCTCCAGGTCAGATTGCTGAAACACTCCGTGGCAAGAAGTTGATTCGGAGTTCTGTGGCGTTTGACATTTACACTCGCCTAACGGGTACGAAATCTAATTTGCAAGCTGGTATATATAGCATATCGCCATCCGAATCTACACCCAAAATAGTCGACAAACTCACCTCCGGTGATATAACTGATGAGCAGGTTGATATTACTTTCTACCCTGGCGCAACTTTGTTTGATAAGTCTGATACGGCTGACAACAAAAAACTAGATGTTCAGACGGTTTTAAAGCGGGCAGGGTATAACGATAGTGAAATAACAGCTGCGTTTGACAAGACATATAATGGACCTTTATTTGCGGGTAAGCCTGTGGGCTCGGATATCGAGGGTTATGTTTATGGGGATACCTACAAATTTAATAAAAATGCGACTGTCGAACAGATTTTACAGCGTACTTTTGATGAATTTTACGGAGTGGTGCAGAAAAATGATTTAGTTGACAAATTTAAATCTCACGGACTTAATCTGTACCAGGGCATTACTTTAGCATCGATTGTTCAGCGCGAAGCATATAACGCTAATGATCAAAAACAGGTTGCTCAGGTGTTTTATTCACGGCTGGCTATTGGTATGCAACTTGGATCGGACGTGACTTATCAGTATATTGCAGATAAATTGGGGGTCCCGCGCGACACTAATCTGGATTCACCGTACAATACTCGTCGATATACTGGACTTCCTCCTGGGCCAATCGCAACACCCGGGCTGAGTGCGCTTATGGCGGTCGCTGAGCCTGCCGAAGGCGATTATCTGTACTTTTTGGCGGGTGACGACGGCAAGGTCTATTTCGCTCATACAAACGCTGAGCACGAGTCGAACATCCAAAAACACTGTCAAATCGGCTGTTCAACACTGTAAATAAGACCCAAACAGGTCTTATTGAGTTTTCAGTTCACAAATTTTCAGTTCACAATTAGTTTTCAATTCACAATTCACAGTTATTAAAAAATGCTCAGCTCTCAAACCAAAATTTTCACCTGCCGCTAATTGAAAACTGTGAACTGTAATTTATATTACTCCACGAATTGACACAAAATGCAATACTTGGTAAACTGGTTATCAGCACATTTGTGACTCCGTCTACTAGTGTTTTTTAAACACAAGCGAGTGGGAAGAACGAGCCATAAATGAGCCTACCGATAAATGTCGTTAAGGGTACCGCAAACTTCGAACTAATATCAATTAATTTCAATGGTCGACACGTACCCCGTTCTATAGCGAGAAGAAAGACAAAGTAAGGTAGACGCCTCTGTAGCAATACAGGCGGCAGGAGAACGATAATTCGTAATCAGATCAATGCGGGCATTGCCCAACGATCAACTGCTGCTATAACCAAGCAGTCAACAGTCCGTCGCCGAAAGGCAAAGACTGCACTAAAAAGTTCAACAATTGCTATCTATGCTAGTGTTTTTGCCCTCCTTGTAGTCATCGTAGGGCTTGG
>DAOMNR010000080.1:0-2349 GCA_035443865.1 Candidatus Saccharimonadota bacterium
ATGATAATCAAGTCTCAAATCGATAAACACGGTGCAATTATGGCTAGTACAGATACAGCAATGTTGAACTATTCGCGCGATGCATATGCCTACAGTTGGCCAAGGGACGGCGCATACGTAATTTGGCCACTAATTCGTATGGGTTATCGCGACGAAGCCCATAGGTTTTTTGAGTTTAGCAGACGTGGTATGCACCCAAGTGGCTATATTATGCACAAATATCGAGCTGACGGTGCGTTAGGTAGTAGCTGGCATCCGTACGTACAACCTAGTGGTATAGTTTCGCCGCCGATTCAAGAGGATGAAACAGCGCTAGTAGTGTTCATGTTCGCACAGTTTTACAATAAACACCCTGAACCGGCGCTACTAAAAGAGTTCTATACTAGTTTTATCGTTCCGATGGCAGATTTTATGACTGGATTTATCGAAGAAGTCACTGGGTTACCTAAACCTTCGTATGATTTATGGGAGCAAACCTTCCTGACATCAACATACACGACTGCTGTAACTCAAGCGGCCCTAAGGGCGGCCTCTGACCTTGCATCTGCGGCAGATGACCAGGATAACGCCGTAAAGTGGCGTACAGCCGCTGATGACATACAAATTGCCGCCCAAAAGCACCTATATAACCAGGAGCGTAAGTCATTCTACCGAGGATTAAATGTTTATGACGGTGAAATTGAGCTGGACTCGGTCATCGATTCGTCAGCTGTAATGGGTGCATACATGTTCGGATTATTCGCCCCAGATAGTGAAGAGATGACATCCGCTATTGAAACTCACCTGGAGTTATTTGGAATAAACCAAGGCGCGCCAGGACTTCCTAGGTACGAAGACGATGATTATAGGCGTGCAAATTCCGAGGTAACTGGCAATTATTGGTTTATTTCTTCTCTTTGGTTGGCTCAGTATTATGTAGACACGGATCAAAACGACAAAGCGAAAAAGATTTTGGATTGGACAAAGGCAAACTCACTGAGCACAGGCATAATGGCCGAACAACTTGACCCTATCACCCAGGCGATTGTATCCCCTGCTCCGTTAACTTGGACTCACGCCGAATACGTAGCAACTATTTTGGATATGGTATCAGAGGTTTAGATCGTGGCCTATAATTTTAAACAAAACTTCGACAACCTAAGAGGAAGGGTTAGACCTTCTAAGTCCAATTCGCGTACTGATAAGCGTGTAATATCTAAGTTCACGCAAAAAATGGGATTTGTTTATTTTGGATCAGTTAATCAACATTATGATGATCACCGAATTGTACGTGGATTCAGCGTGTCATCAACCCATAACGACAACCACTATTCTGTCGGATCGATTGATGGTTATGACGTTACCCTAGTCGATAGAAGCGATACAACCAAAGACATAGACGGTAAAAAGATTTCATATAACCTGATGATTGTAGAAATAGACCTACATACCGTCAAAGACATTCCGCATATATTTATTAGCGCCAAAAATCACGACCCGAAACCTTATATAAACCTATTTAGAACCTTTCCAGCTCTTAAAGAGGTCGAAATGGGTACTTTTGAACCATATGGCCCAGAGTTTACCAGTCGTTATGAAATATATGCCAAGCCCCCTCAGGTAATTGACGTTGAGCGATTCTTTCCAGCCACATCAGCTCGTGTAATTGGGGCGCATTTCTGGCCGTTTTCGGCTGAAATTCACGAGCGAACTGTCTATATGTACGCTGACAACGAACGAGTTACTTTAAATATGTTAAATGCCTTAATCGAAAACGGTGTCTGGCTAGCCAAACACCTTGATCTGCAAGCTGAACTAGTCTAATTGGCACTTGGAAGGTGGCTATTGGCTAAATTCTAATAGCCGTCAGCGTAGCTGACTTAGCCCTTGCGAGGTTTAATTTCGTTACGACCAAGGCTTTTCTTGGTCTCGACGTATAGCGCGTGAGTACGTGCAATTGGATCGTATTTCTTGAGAGAAATTTTTTCGGTGGTGTTCTGAGTATTTTTGGTCGTGTAATAACTACGGTGACCGCTAATTTCGCTCACTAAACCTACTAATTTGCGCTTTGTATTCTTTTTTGCCATAAATTTCCTTAAATATTGGTATAACTATCAGGGGTAAATTATAACAAAAATACACCCTTCTATCAAGTGGTCTAGCGGAAGTTGGTAAATCCAACTGGAAAGTCAAAGTCATGCGACCGAACTAATTGCATTGCTTTTTGCAAATCGTCTTTGCTGCTACTGGTAACTCTAACCTCTTCGCCCTGGATCTGAGTTTTAACTTTCGGAGCGTTGTCTCGCAAAAGTTTGGTGATTTGCTTTGCTTTGTCTTGGTCGAGACCGGCGATGAACTTGATCTCTTTGG
>DAOMNR010000081.1:0-2338 GCA_035443865.1 Candidatus Saccharimonadota bacterium
GGTTGATATTCAACCCCCATGTGCGGAAAGGCAATGACTGGCATAATCTTGCTGTATTTTTCCATCAACTCTAGCGATTCCGTCGGCGGAATACGGAACACTCCGTGATAACCACATAGCGCGACGGGCAGATTCCCTTTTGTTATACTATCGTCGCTACTAGTGACGGTTACCGGTAGACTAATCACTTCGCAAATATCATTTAATGCTCTCGGGTCGTAATGTCCAAAATATTGAATACCGTTTTTGTCCAAGGCTTCCTGAGTTTCGGCAAAACCGTCAACACCCTGATTGTCAGTGTGGTTATTAGCTAGACTGACGATATTGAACCATTTAGCTGCTTCCGGTAGATACTCTGGTGAACAATTAAACTGCAGCGCCACCTCCATTTCGGCTGATGTCATATGAACACCTGATTTTGTCGGACACTCTAGCCCCGCAATCCAGGCGTCGTATTTATCACGTTCAAACTCGTTCAAACGCGAAAAAGGATATTCGTATTTCAAAGGGCTAGCCATCGCCCAGTCGTTCATATAGCGACCCCAAAATATATTCCCGGTTGTCATCACATCAGATTTCAAACTAACTGGTCGTGGAATTACCTTCTCGACTGCAGCTGGCGCTTTAGCCGTATTCTCACTGTTAAATTGATGGTAAATATACCAGGCCACGATACTAAGAACACTGATTGCTACGATGATAATTGCGGTGATAAAAATTCGTTTAGCCGTGCGGCGCTCTTTACGTATTTTCATAGCTTTTACCTATTTAATTCTTTTTAGATAATACTTCAGTTCTTCGATACTGCCACGGATATCGCCAAGCGCCCGGTGGTCTTCGGGTTTAGAGAACTTCTTGTTAAATCTACCCTCGAAAACTACTTTCCAGGCGCTAACATCAAGCATTCGGTAGTGCAGCAGTGCGTTCAACCTAGGCCACTGATTAGCAATAAATTGACGATCCATGTGGATTGAATTGCCAGCCAGCAGCACTGGGACGCCCGCATCAAAATGTTTTGCTACAAATTTAAGCAATTCGTTTTCGATAGTTCGCCCTGACCTACCGTCCTTCATATTTTGTTCAATCAACGCATCGCGTGTTGATGGGATAGTCTCCCAAAATGCAGCCGATGGACCCGATTTCATGCGTTTTTCAACTAAACTTGGACCAACTTTTACCACACCTTCGTAGGTGGCGATCTCTTTAAAGTCCCAATCAGTCACAATCGCAGCCACTTCTAATATACGGTCTAGGTTAGGATCAAGGCCCGTCATCTCTAAATCCACCCACAACACCCGCTTCATCTTGGCATTCACCAACTTCTTATCCATATGTAGGTATTATACAAGATATTCGATACAATGGGTGCGAACCATCCGATTAAGACTTGGTGGGAATAAATTTTAGGCTCAAAGAATTAACGCAATAACGTTGGTCGGTCGGCGTGTCGAAACCTTCGCCTTCAAAGACATGACCTAGGTGTCCACCGCATTTGGCGCATGTTACTTCGGTTCGCTTCACGCCCATACTATTGTCTTCGATGAATGTGACGGTACCCGGTAAAGCGTCGTAAAAGCTAGGCCAGCCACAATGTGCATCAAATTTTGTGGCGCTCGCGAACAATTTCGTCCCACAGTTAGCGCAGGCATACGTCCCCAGTTTAAATAAGCCGTCGTATTCACCGCTAAATGGCGCCTCGGTCGCTTTATTAAACAGCACATCGTACTGTTCAGGCGTTAAATTTTTATTCGCCTCAATTTTTTTCATTTCCCATTTCCCATTTCCTGGCCCCCAACCCCGTTCGACGTACGGCGAACCACCTACCAATTAGTCTTTCTTCTTATCAAGTCGATCGAGTTTGGCAATATGAACCAACCAATAGATAACAAAGGCAGTCGCCAGCAAGGTTATAATTGACGACAAAATCGCACCCCAACTAAACTCTAGCCCGCCCTTGCCGTGTGAATTGGCCTTAACAACAACCCAAGTCATTTCGCTCAGATCAACTCCGCCAATCAAAAACCCAACGATTGGATTAATAAACCCATCAACGATTTGCTTGACTGCGGCGCCTGCGGCAGTACCAATAGCTAGACCTACAGCTAGGCCTACGATTCCTTGAGTTCTAATAAAATCGATAAATCCGGCTGCCTGAGTTTTACCAGCACTGGCTAGTTTAGCAATCTCAGACTTTGTTAAATCCGATGCTTTTTTCGATTTAATTTTCGCTAGTTTAGTCATAATTCTCTCCTTTGATACCAAGTATTATACTCTACATCTCTGATGGCACTTCGATACCCAGTAGACTTAGACCGTGGTTAAATACGAAACTTACTTT
>DAOMNR010000082.1:0-773 GCA_035443865.1 Candidatus Saccharimonadota bacterium
AGGAACAATTCGGTTATAGCGCGCTATCCACGAAAACAACAGGTATGCCAATCCGTACAGCAATGCACTCCAAGCAACTATTTCACCCCACGCCAGACCATTAGTCCAACCGCCCAGCCCCCAAAGCACCGCCGCCGAGGCAACTGCAATAATTAACGGCTGCATGATACGCAGGCGAATCATAATAGCAATACCGATGACGGCGACCAAAATCGTAGCGATATCACCAGATACCGACACTGAATTCAAACAAACGGTTGTATTACCGGCCGATCTGCAAAAAACAGGCGTAATAATAAAGTAATCAATTAACGCTGTTAAACCCCAGTAAACAGCACCCAGTGCCGCACCAACGGCTGTGATTCGCCACGCTGAATAGATCGGGCTAATTACCTGAGCCTGGATTGTTTCCTCTTTGATAACCTTGGCCATATTACACCTCCATGCAATTTAGGTGTATTATATGTTATTTTTGCCTGATGCGCAAAAACAAGTTCAAGCTTATGCTTATTAGAAGCTAGACTCGTCGTAGCCTGGGAACCAATCTTGTTTCAAATCTACTCCACTAGCCTTTAAGTCTTCGCCAATTGAATCAACCATTGGTTCTGGGCCTGAAATATACACAGTTTGGTTTTTGTATTCCGGCGCATTTTGCATAATACTATCTGCCGTAACAGATTGGCCAATTATGTAACTGGCGATTAACTCTGGGTGTTGTTCGACCAATCCGTCTAGTTCGTTCCTAAACGCAATGTCGTTATCGCGACTATAAT
>DAOMNR010000082.1:793-2160 GCA_035443865.1 Candidatus Saccharimonadota bacterium
CGTGACGCTCAAGCAACATGCTGCGATATGGCGTCGAACCAATACCGGCTGCTACCAAAACCACGCGTTTATCGGATTCGTCTTCCCATGTAAAGTCACCTTCGATATCTTTGCGCTCGATAGTGTCACCGGGTTGCAGATTATTTAGTGCTTGTTTGAATTTACTGTCGGTCACGCGAGTCGAGATATGGATTTCGTGTTCGCTCGGTGCGCTAGAGATCGTAAAGAATCGACCTTTTTCACCGTCTTCACCCTCAATTTTTGGTAATATGTAGTATTGATACTGTCCCGCTTGCCACTCTAGACCACCGGTCTCGAAAACAAACGTGCGGATATTACCGACCTCGTCATAACTACGAGTCAGTTTTAATAGATTGGACATTTAGCCTCCTTTGTTTCTGATCTAATTATAGCACTTAGTGTCAAACGCGGTTTATTCGTTCAGTAACGTTGCGTCAGCTGACATGAATAATGTGACAATTTTACCGTCTGAGTTAAAGATTAGTGAAACGACCTTGTTGTCTGCTGATTTGCCCACTACTGCACCAGTTGTTGGAAAGTATTTGCCGTAATATTTTGAAGCAGCATAAGATTCTAGCTCGCTAGTTGGCAAATTAAAGTCCCATGGCGCCGATGCTGAATCTAAATACTTTAAATCTTCAACTGCCTGAGCCGCCGTGTGCTCGCCCGCCGCTTCGCTAGCAGCAATCACATAATCAACCTTATTGTTGAAAACATTTAATAGAGCTGAGTAATTACCAGACTCAATTGCGGCTTCGGTGTTCTCGCGAGTTTGACTGTTGGGTACAGATGTGGGTATCTTAGTTTCATTTGTTGAAGCTTGCTTTTCTTGTTTTGCTATTCGTGTTTTCAAGGCTTCGACTTGCTCGTGCAAGCTACTCAATTCCTTGTTGTTTGAATCAATTATCGCCTGTTGCCAAAAATAAGCACCAGCTGCAGCCGCAGCAACCAGTAGCAACACCGCTGGTGGCAACATTAGTAGCCATTTTGAGTTTCGTTTAGGTTTTACGGGCTTTTTTGCTGATGTTTCGTCTAATTTAGGCTCTTGATCCATAATTACCCCCTTGATTATTGGGTACATATTACCATAACCACAACCATAACAATAGACCGCGCATGGTAAAGAGTATAATGGAGTTATGACAGTCCAAATTAAACGTATCTATGATGAGCCAGCCGAGACTGATGGCTACCGCGTATTGGTTGATCGACTGTGGCCCCGTGGCGTCAGCAAAGAAAAAGCAGCACTAGACGAATGGATCAAAGAAGTCGGACCGACTGACGAGTTACGTAAGTGGTTCGGCCACCAACCCGAACGCTACAGCGAATTTAAAACCAAATACCAA
>DAOMNR010000083.1:0-1902 GCA_035443865.1 Candidatus Saccharimonadota bacterium
AGTGTATTCCATTCACCGCAATTATCACATTTACCTGTCCATTTAGGATAACTTGCGCCACAATTTTGACAGATAAATTGAGTTCTTGATTTTGCCATTACTTGTATTATACCTTAGACCGACGGCGTAGGAGCTAATGTTGAATCTATACTGTTATATAGCTTCTTAGACTCTATAGCAATTTCATTATACTGCTTGACCAAACTATCATGACTAGCAACTTCAGCTTCAACACTACTTCTTAATACATTTAAGGCGGCTATTCGATTGGTGAGTTGTGACCTTTCGTAATCAAACTGCGCTCTTGATGAAAACGTTTTATTATTAAATGCATTTATATCAGCATTTAGTTTAACCACATCGCTGTTATATTGCGCTGTATCTGATTCTATCTTGGCAGCTAGCTCATTAATCTGTGACAGCAAACTAGTGCGCTTTTGATCGAGCGCCTTAAACACTCCGCTATATGCGACATTCAAGGCGACTACCTTCTGGCGGTCGTCGAAATACCGCCTATAGTACGTCTCGAGTTCAGGACTAATATCGGCAACTTCTGTTCCAATAATCGAATGTAGCTCATTATCTCGCTCGGTCGGCTCAGTGCGCGCATAAAACGCCATTCGATCCTTAAACTCAGGTTGTGACTCTAGTTTGATGTACTCTGCCTCGAGAAGTTTATTAACTTTGGTCTTCTCGGCGCTATCAAGGCGTTGATAGGCAGCGTGTAACGCTTCGTGGGCAGCAGTTACCTCTTTGATACCATCAAGCTTGGGGTCTGATACATCATAAATATAAATCTTTTTGTTGGTGTAACAACCCAAAATCGACGTGCTGTTTTCGACAGTTTCACATTCTTTGTTAAAATTTTGCGTGCCATCTAGTTTAGGTTGACTAGCTAGATAATAAAATTTGCCCTGCTCACTCATACCAGCTCTATCAACTAACTGGACAACGCCAGGGCCAGGTTTGAATTGCCAGACCGTAATTTGATCGTAGACGTATTGACGATTTATTAGCAGCCAAATCGCAACAAATACTAATAGTGCGCTTAAGGCGAAATTGACTACACGAACTAGGTTATGTCTCTTTGGTGACATCAACGCGTATCTCTCCCTTATTAGTACTGACGGTTAATACGCTTCCTTTTTCATACTCACCTGATAAAATCCCATCGGCGATACGAAGTTCAATTTCGTCTTGGATAGCTCGCCGTAGAGGTCTGGCGCCAAATTTTTCGTCGTAACCTTTTTCTATCACCAGGCGTTTAGCAGAAGGTTTAATAGTTAGATGAATACCCTTGTGGACCAATCTATCCTGCAACTCATTGATTAGGTTGTCAAAAATCTTGCCCACTTCCTTCCTGGTTAGAGCTCTAAATGTAACGATACTGTCAAAACGGTTAATTAATTCTGGTCGCATCATTTTTTCAAGCGCTGAGCGAGCCGCTTCAGCGTTCTCAGCATGTACTTCGTCTAGCTTCTTCTCGTCAGACCTGGATACGGCATGAAAGCCTAGGCTTGACTCTTTCATCATTCGATCAGCCCCCAGGTTGCTGGTAAGTATAATAATGGCGTTACTAAAGTCTACCTTTCGGCCCTTAGCGTCAGACAACGTACCGTCTTCTAAAATTTGAAGCAGTAAGTGAAAGACTTCCGAATGTGCCTTCTCGATTTCATCAAACAACACGACGCTGTATGGCTGTCTACGAATCTTGTCCGTAAGCTGCCCGCCATCGTCATAACCCACGTATCCAGCCGGAGCACCCAGTAAACGACTAGTGTTATGTCGCTCACTAAACTCACTCATATCGATTTTTATTAACGAATCTTCACTGCCGAATACCTCTCGGGCTAGAACCTTGGCAAGTTCAGTCTTGCCGACACCTGTTGGGCCCATGAATAC
>DAOMNR010000084.1:0-1823 GCA_035443865.1 Candidatus Saccharimonadota bacterium
TCCATGGCTACTATAAACGGCGATTTTCGAACCAAGGTAGAGGAATTAATGTCGCTAGTTCCTAGTGGCCAAGTGACTACCTACGGTGATTTAGCGGCATTAGCTGGGCACGCTTATGCATCCAGGGTTGTGGGTGGAATTGCCCACTTTGGAAATCCCGAACTACCATGGCATAGACTAGTCAACAGATTTGGCGGTCTAGCCAGCGGCTATCATGGTGGCCGCGAGGAACAAGCTAAAATGTTGGCGTCCGAAGGAGTAACCTGTACGGATTATGTTGTCGATAACTTTAAGGATTTACGATGGTGGCATCAGTAACTAAAAACCGTCCACCATCTACAAACTGCCACCTACCACTTGTAGTTATCGTCGGCCCAACCGCTAGTGGCAAAACAAGTCTAGCGATTAAAATAGCTCAGGATTTTGGTGGCGAAATTATTTGTGCTGATTCGCGTACTATTTATAAGGGTCTAGATATTGGTACAGCCAAACCAACCGTCGGTGAGCAACGAAAAATTAAGCATTGGGGACTGGATTTAGTAGGGCCCGGTGAGCGATTTACGGCTGCAGACTTCAAAAAATATGCTAATGAGGCGATTGACGATATACGCTCCAGAGGTAAAATACCGTTTATAGTTGGCGGCACGGGGCTATATATTGACGGTGTGATATTAGATTACAAGTTTACGTCTAGCGTCGAGGGATTCGACAGGGGTAGTTTTGAGACATTGTCGATCGATGAATTGCATGATTATTGTCATAAACACAACATATCTTTACCTGAAAACAATAAAAACAAACGATATGTAATACGAGCAATCGAAAGAAATGGTATAAATAACACTAGAAAATCTAAGCCAAATAGTAATACTATCGTTGTAGGAATAGCAACTGATAGAAATCATCTCAGAAAGAGAATTAAGCTCCGAGTTGAACAAATGTTTAACAATGGAATTGTCGACGAGACCAATAAATTGGGCGAATTATATGGTTGGGACTCAGAGCCACTAACTGGCAATGTATATCGTATTGTTCGTGATTTGATTGATGGAAGGGTAAGCTTAGAGGAGGCAAAAATAAAAGCAGAAATTCAAGACTGGCGACTGGCAAAAAGACAAATTACTTGGTTTAGAAGGAATTCATTTATTAAATGGTGTAGTCTTGACGATGCAGAGGTATATATAGGGCAAATACTCGCCAAGCAAGCCCGGTCATGATATGATAGAACACGAAAGTTACCCGGAGTAAAAATAATGATTGACGCACTATTTGGTTCAAAAACACGAGTGAAGTTGTTGCATCTTTTCCTGAATCATCCAGGTCAACCATTTTATGTACGCGAGATAACGCGCAAAATTGAAGAACAAATTAATTCAGTTCGTCGTGAACTGTCAAATATGCTAGAAGTTGGAATTATTACTAGTGATAGTGCGGATAATAAACTGTATTATCAAGTTAATCAGCGTTATGAGTACTACGTACCACTAAGGGCGATTTTTGCCGATGCTAAAGACGACTTCAAGATTATTCAACCGGTTGAAGTAGCTGTGAATAAGGTTTATGAGTCAGAACTTGCTGGTATTACGGGGCTTCGAGTTGCAATAGTGGCTGGTGTTTTAGTTAAGGGCTCCGTTTCGCCAGTTGACCTTATTTTAGCTGGCAACGTATCTATGACCAAAGTTAAAGCAGTTATAAAAATGATTGAAAAACAAGAGGGACGGGATGTTAATTATAGCGTCTTGCCGTATGAAGAATTTTATTACAGATTGAGTATTAGGGATAAATTCATTACCGAGATACTAGATAGCAACCACAGTGTTGTT
>DAOMNR010000085.1:0-1704 GCA_035443865.1 Candidatus Saccharimonadota bacterium
GCTGGAATCGTGTAGTGGCAATCACAGGAGACTGTAAATCTCCCGCCGTAAGGCTTCGTAGGTTCGAGTCCTACTTCCAGCACCAAATAAACCTCCTCATCGAAAGATGAGGTTTTTTATTTATACATATCCACTCTTGATAAGATCTCTGATGGCGTCGCTCTGAATCAGCGTAGCAGAAATACCATTGCCTCCGAAAATCTTAAATTTGTGATCGTATTGCCTTGCCCTAGAAACAAGAGTCTCCCAATCATCTGCAAAAACTATATGAGGAGGTACGTCCCACTCCTCAAGTTTACCTAGCATAATATGCTTACTGCGCGGCCCGTCTAGGACTACCTTATCTACCGATGACAGCCCGTCAGCTTTACCTAGTTGAATGGTTGGTGCATATATTTCTGCTGTTGGTTGGTTTTCATCGTCACCTTCTGTGAAAACAAATGCTTCCGGTTTTAAATCAAGATAAACGCGAGCCCATATTCTATCGACACCCTGTAGTGGGTCCTTCGTGTCATACTCTAATGCTTTTGTAGTGAGCCTTGCTATTAACGTAAACTTCGGGTGGTTAGATAACCCATCTACAATCTCAACGTATTGTTTCAATTTAAAATTACCTTCGGGTGAATTGATATCTAGAATCTCAGGGTAAGCAGCTTTGAGTCCAGTTGCATCAAACCCGGGTAATCTAGATAGTTTTTGTATTTCGGCATTAAACTCATCACGAGCAATATTGAAACCATCATCAATAATTTCTTGTTCACTTTTCAGAACCATAGTACCTCTCCCGAATTTATATACTGAATTATGTCAGTTTATAAAAAGTATGTCAAACTACATAACAACGCGTCGCGGCTGTCGAACTCTTTTGCCTTTACCCTGAGGGATAATGAGTTTTGCTGCCTTTTCGCGCAAATTCAAAGCAAGTTCGGTCTGACCGGTTCGTTCATAGGCATCGGCCAGGATGTTCAAGGTTTGTGGTATTGGATCAAGCTCAACAGCTTTTTCGAGTGATTCAATCATTTTGCGGTCATTCCCTAGCTTTTCTTGGACTTTGGCATATGCAATGTGTCTAGTGGCTAGATCATTATCAAGCGCCAGGGCTTGTTCGAACGCCAAGGCTGCCTTTTCGTAGTTCTTGGTCTCGTAATAGATTAAACCAACGTTATGTAGGCTACTGGCACTGGATTCTAGCGATTGAGCAATTTCGAAACATTCAATCGCATCTTTGAAGGCCTGTTGCTTAGCATAAAGAATACCTAGACGGTTATATGCGCTAGCGTTTCGCTCGTCCACACGGAGAATTGTTAGTAGCGCCTTTTCGGCACGAAGATATTTACGATCTTGCAAAGATTCCTGTGCAATACTCCACAACTGGTCGAGTTTTTCAGATAGTTTAAGTGGCAAGTCGGCGGCAACTTCAGTGATAGTTTGACGTTGATACAGTGCCCAAGCACCGATTAACGCAATTAGTAAAAGTCCTAACATTTCCTAGATATTATAACATTGATGAGCCGAAAGAAGCGAAAATTTATTTTCAGTTCTGAGGCGATTCAGTGTTTCAGCGATACGCTATAACACAAGCCTAGCTAAGCAGAGGCGAATATTACCGTTAGATTCAATCCTTTGATAAGCGTTAATGACCGAATCGATGTGCGATATTGTACTCGCCTGAGGTTTATCAACAATACTGCGCTTAATAATCTT
>DAOMNR010000086.1:0-1688 GCA_035443865.1 Candidatus Saccharimonadota bacterium
GTTGCGCTTAAACTTGCCCCTTTGACGGTTATTGTTAGTACCGGCATGAAAGATTTAAGCGAAACTGCTAAATTGACACTTAAAATGAGCTGGGATGTCGCCCAGGAGTTTCACCAGGATTATTTAGGTACTGAGCATATCCTGTATAGCATTTTGAACCAGAAAAACGCTAGAGCTAGCGTCTTGCTGCGCGATATGAATATTGACACAGAAGAGTTAATGTCAGAACTAGAGGACTTTCTAAATCGTCAACACGATTTATTTAGTGAAAACGACGAATCAATTGCTACCGAGACCAAGCGATCACCTAAACGAAAAGGTGCGCTTGAAATATTCGGTACTGATTTAACCGCTGCCGCCAAGAATGGCAAGCTAGATCCAGTAATAGGTCGAGACGACCAAGAAGAAAGGTTAGTTACGATCCTAAGTCGACGCACCAAAAACAATCCAGTTTTAATTGGTGAGCCTGGAGTTGGTAAAACGGCGATTGTTGAGGGCTTAGCACAACGGATTGTGCGTGAAGATGTGCCCGACCATCTACTCGACAAAAGAGTTATACAACTAGATCTAGCTGGTATGATTGCTGGCACAAAATATCGCGGTGAGTTCGAAGAACGACTCAAGAAAGTAATGGACGAGCTAAGAACTCAAAAGAACATTATCGTATTCATTGATGAGCTACATTTGATGGTTGGGGCGGGTGCCGCTGAAGGCGCGCTTGACGCAGCTAATATTTTGAAACCATCACTTGCCAAAGGCGAAATCCACCTAATTGGAGCCACTACACTTGATGAATATCGTAAACACATCGAGAAAGACAGCGCCTTAGAGCGTCGCTTGCAATCGATTGTTGTACCAGAGCCAAGTCTGAAAGATACCATTGCGATATTAAAGGGCCTGCGTCCGCATTACGAGAAGCATCACGGCGTCAGTATGAGTGACGAGGTGCTAGAAGATTCGGTTTATATGGCGGATCGATACGTTAGCGAACGTTTTATGCCCGACAAAGCTATTGATGTGATTGACGAGGCAGCTGCCTTGGTGCGTGTTAAGAGCGGCCGCAAACCTAGTAAATTACGTGATTTTACCAAGCAGCTCAAAAATCTAAATGAAAAGATGGAAGAAGCGGTTACGGCTGAGGATTATGAACGGGCTGCACTTTATAAAACTAGGATTAGTCAATTAACCGTCAAGCTAGAAGAGACGAAGCTGGACTTTGAAAAAAAGACACCGATAACTCTAAATGATGACGATATTGCACATGCAATTGCTGTTATGACCAACATCCCAGTTAAACGTGTCCAAAAATCAGAAGCAAAACTACTACGTAATCTAGAGAAACACTTGGGTAAATATATCATCGGTCAGTTAGAAGCAGTTGAAAAGGTTTCAAAAGCAATTAGACGTAGCCGAAGTGGCGTTGCTAGTAGCAGGCGTCCGATTGGGTCGTTTGTATTCATGGGCCCAACAGGTGTTGATAAAACTGAATTTGCTAGGGTGCTTGCCCGCGAAGTTTTTGGCAGCACCGACAATCTTATTAAAATTGATATGAGTGAATTCAGTGAACGCCATAACACTAGTCGTTTGCTAGGTGCACCAGCTGGATACATTGGTTACGAAGATGGCGGCCAGCTAACCGACAAGATTCGCCGTCAGCCGTACAGTGTAGTGCTATTTGATGAAATCGA
>DAOMNR010000087.1:0-1642 GCA_035443865.1 Candidatus Saccharimonadota bacterium
GCCAAACACGGCATCTCGTACAGTGTCGGTCATTTGACTGATGTATTGGTTGGCCACTGTCAAATTAAGCCCGTATTTACGTGCCTCGGATAGGATTGTTGCAAACGAATCAGTTGCAAAGTTTTGGAATTCATCAACGTATAAATAAAACGGACGCCTGTCTTCGATTCGCTCTATGTCGCTACGACTCATCGACGCTAGTTGGATTTTGGTCACCATAAAGGCACCTAGGATCGCGGCGTTATCTTCACCTATCAAGCCCTTGGACAGGTTAACTATCAGGATTTTACCTTCGTCCATGATTTTACGAATATTAAATGTCGATTTTGGTTGGCCGACAATGTTACGAATGATTGGATTAGCTGTAAATGCACCAACTTTGTTTAGGACTGGTGCGATTGCTTCAGACACAAACTTGTCGTTCCAGCTAGCGAACTCGACCTTCCAAAAGTTTAATACCACCGTGTCTTGGCTGTAGTCTAGTGTTTCTTGACGGAATTTTTTGTCGGTTAGCATGCGTGTAATATCAAGCATTGTGGTTGACGGCCTATCGAGTAGTGCCAGAATTGTATAGCGCAAAATATATTCCAGCCTAGGGCCCCACGACTCTCCAAACATACGTTTCAAGACTCCAATAACCTCTGAGCTAATGTTGGTTTTTTGGCTGGGATCGGTAACTTCGAGGGGGTTAAATCCTAGCGGGAAGGCTGTGTCGGCAGGGTTAAAGTACACTACATCGTCTAGGCGACTACCTGGAATAAAGCGCATATTATTAACAGCAAAATCTCCGTGCGGGTCGATAATGGCATAGCCATGGCCGTGATAGATGTCACTAAGCGCGAATAACTCTAGCGTTCCAGACTTACCTGCTCCGGTTTGACCGATTATATAAACATGGCGTGAGCGGTCTGAGCGTAACATTCCGAATTGATGATTAATACCGCGGAAATTAGTTAACCCAAAAGCGCTGATGTTTTCGTCAATCGCCATATCACCAGTGATGATCGGTAGTTTTGCTGGTGGTTCGGCAGTTTTGCTGCTGGCCCAGACGATATTCGGGGTTTCGACATTGGTATGTGGCAAGTGGAAGACACTAGCTAACTCTTCGATGTTTAGTATGTATCCCCCACTTTTAAACGAACGGTTGCGATAATTAGCCAAGTCTTCTTTTTTGAAGCTAGCTTTACTCATTTTGAATCCGTTTAGGTTGGTGCTATTGAATTGTTTGAATGTACCGACAATTGCCTGCATCTGTAACCTAGCATTAGAGGTACTTTCACCGAGGTAAGCCAGGCGTATTTTAACCCGATAACCTAGTTTATTGGCTTTGGTAGCAGCTTCATTAATACGAGTCTTGTCACGATCAGAAATGTCCTTGACGACAGTGGTGGTAGTTTTGCCATCTGCTGGCGGTTTCCATAGGGCTTCAAACAGCCCGCCCATCCATTCTAGTCCTGAATTGCTGACGCTTGTTGATTTACCGCGCTTGACGCCGGCTGCCCATTTTTCGGACGATTTGTGCCAGTCGTCGGCGATTGGTTTAACTAAAATTTGCACCCACAACTCTTCGCCAGTTGACTCAAGTTTAGCGAGTGTCCCGGTAATTCCAGCCAGGGGGTCAACCTCGAAGCTTTGAAAGGTC
>DAOMNR010000088.1:0-1575 GCA_035443865.1 Candidatus Saccharimonadota bacterium
TTTTGCTATTGTACTTGGCATAACTTTGCTACTAACAGGTATAATTCTAATTTATGCGATTGGACAAATAATCAATATGGTTCAAGGTGGAGATTTACAAAAGCTAATCCCTGGCGGCGGCTTTAATATGCCCGACATCAATCAGCTACAGGGGCTGTAGGGGGAATCTCAGAGTAGCATTAGTAATTTTCAGTTCACAATTTTCAGTTTTCATTTAGTTTTCAGGTCTCAATTTTCAAGTAGCGATCTCTAGTTATTTAATTGAAACTTGAAAACTGGAAATTATTTTGTGAACTGAGAACTAAAAATTGTGAATTTACAAACCAGGCTTATTACCCAGTGACCGCCAAACATACCAACTAGCAATTGACTCATACGGATGCCAGTTACCAGCGACCGCGATATTTTGGATAACTTCGGGTGTAGGTGTGGCGTCCAGATCGTACAGTTTTTGAATACCGTTTTTAATCCCTAAATCACCAACTGGCAGGACGTCCATACGCCCCATACAAAATATCAGGAACATATGAACGGTCCAGACGCCTACACCCTTAACTTTGGTTAGTTCAGCTATGATTTCATCGTTCGATAACATATCCAAATGGTCGAATTTTACAGTTCCTTCGATTATTTTTAGTGCTAAATCTTGGATATACCCGGCTTTTTGCCACGACAAGCCAACCGCTCTAAGTTCTTCAGCGGCTTTCCCTAAAATTAATTCGGGAGCAGGGAATTGATCGCCGGGGAAAAGCCCTAGGAATCGTTTCAATATGGTATCAGCTGCCTTGACGCTTAGTTGTTGCGAGACAATACTTTCGACTAGCTCCTGATAGTAATTTGAGTGCGGACTAATTGTTGGTTGGCCTACACCCTTTATGACACTACCAATAATGGGGTCGACTGTTTTCAGGTATTCGGTTGCTAGATGGAGTGTTCTTTTACTCGCTATTGTGGATTTGTTGCTTGTCATTAGCTTGCTTTGAACCACTGGCTATACTTCGCCCGTGCTTTGGTGATTTTTGGTGCAATCACGATTTGGCAATAGCCACTTTCTGGAGTTTTATTAAAGTAATCTTGGTGCTCTTCGCCTGCGGGATAAAATTCATCTAATTTAGTGATTTCAGTTAAGATTGTGTCACCCCAATGCTCAATCGCTCGAGATTTTGCATCTAAGAACTCTTTTTCTTGGGCGTCATTAGCGTAAAACATCGCTGAACGATATTGTGGACCGATGTCATTACCTTGACGATCCAGGGTGGTTGGATCGTGAATTAAGAAAAATATATCGAGGATAACACTTTCTGGGATGACATTTTCGTCGAAGGTAACTTGAACAGCCTCAGCGTGTCCGGTTGTCCCGGTTGAAACTTGCTCATAGGTTGGGTTGGCGACTTCACCGCCGCTATAACCACTTACGACCGACTGAACACCCTTAATACGCCTATAAACGGCGTCTAGGCACCAAAAACATCCTCCCGCAAGAGTGTATGTCGTCATAACTTTATTATAACATTGGCGAGCCGAGTGAAGCGAAGACTTGTCTTCAGTTCCGAGGCGACCCAATGTTTCAATAAT